>JBDRII010000019.1:0-14080 GCA_043816085.1 Patescibacteria group bacterium
CCAAGTCTGGCTGCCACTATTTTTTTTGGTTCAGAAGATGATATCACGGCAATGCCATATGTTCCTTCTACTTTATGCAAAGCCTTTTGCACAGCATCTTCTAATTTAACATTTTTCTTATAATATTTTTCTATTAAATGCACCAAAATTTCAGTATCAGTTTCTGTTCTAATTTTATGCCCCTCTTTTAATAATTGTTTTTTTAAAGCCGGGAAATTTTCAATAATACCATTATGCAAAATATATAATTTTGACTGACAATCCCAATGCGGATGAGCATTATTATCAGTTGGTGCCCCGTGGGTGGCCCACCTAGTATGTGCTATTCCGACAGTTCCATCTAAATTTACTTTAGGCAGTTCTTTTTCCAAATTCGAAATCTTGCCAGCTTTTTTAACACACTGGACTTTGCCTTTTTGCATTACAGCCACCCCAGCTGAATCATATCCCCGGTATTCCATTTTTTTTAAACCATCAATTAAAATTGGGGCTGCTTGTTTATTTCCTAAATATCCTATTATTCCACACATATATTATTACTTATTTGGCCTAATTATATATTAAATACTACTTAATTATCCCTTCTTACGCAAGTAGGCTTCTACAAACCCTTCAATCTCCCCATCCAACACTTTTTCTGGAACATTTTCTTCATATTTAGTTCGATGATCTTTTACCATTTTATAAGGCTGCAGTACGTACGATCGAATCTGATTTCCCCATTCAGCTGAAGAATATTCTCCCCTGATTTTTTTCTTTTCTTCTTCTTTTTCTACTAACTCAAATTGATATAACTTACTTTTTAAAATCTTCATTGCACTAGCCTTATTTTGGTGTTGCGATCTTTCATTTTGACACGATACTACAATGCCTGATGGTTTATGAGTAATTCTAACAGCCGAATCAGTAGTATTTACGCTCTGTCCGCCATGGCCAGAAGACCTAAATACATCTATTTTCAAATCATCATCTTTTATATTTACTTCTTCAGCTTCACCAATGTCTGGTAGCACCTCTATTAACGCAAAAGAAGTGTGCCTCATTTTTTCCGCATCAAAAGGAGAAATTCGGACCAGGCGGTGCACACCAGATTCTGACTTTAAAAAACCATAAGCAAAACGGCCAGTTACTTCAAATACTACCTTTTTTAAACCAGCCTCATTTCCAGGACTAACTTCTAAAATCTTTGTTTGCCAATTCTTTCTTTCACAATATCGAAACACCATCCGAAGAAGCATTTCCACCCAATCTTGGGCTTCAGTACCACCTGTTCCAGCATGAATAGCCACTATAGCATTTTCCCTGTCATGCTTTTCATTCAATAAAATATAAAACTCTAAATCATTAAATTTTTTCTGTAAATTTTCAAAATTACTTCTTATTTCCTTTTCCATGTCTTGATTTTCACCTGAATCAGCCATTTTTGCCAGTTCAATATTATCAGATATTTCTTTTTGAATATCTTCCCATAATTCAATATCTTCCCTTAAATCATCAAATTCTTGAGACACCTTTTTTGCCTTGTTTTGATTGCTCCAAAAATCCGCCTCATTCATCTCTGCTGCCAATACTTTTACCTTAGTTTTGGCATTATTTAAATCCAAAAAATCCCATGTTTTTCGGGTCTTTTTCAACAGTTTGGTCAAATCACTAATTAGTTCTTTCATGGGCTAAAACTAGCACTTTTTTTAATATAAATCAACTTTTATCCCCATTTTTATTGCTTTATTATTTTCCATTATTATGGGAATGTGATAAGATAGAGTTTGCCAATTTAGTATTTTTCCTTTATTTACGGGAAAATAATAAATAATTAATTATTAATTAATAAAAGATTATGGCTAAAATGACCAAATCTCAAGTAATGACAGCCCTAGCTGAAGAAGCTGGAATGTCAAAAAAAGAGATGACAGATTTCTGGGAAAAATTCCTAAATCTAGTTTATAGAGAAACTAAAGAGAATGAAGAGTTTACTCTTCCAGGGCTAGGAAAGATGGTTAAGAAAGATCGAGCTGCTAGAAAGGGAAGAAACCCCATGACTGGTGAAGAAATTGACATTCCTGCCAAGACTGTATTAAAATTCCGAATTGCCAAACCAGCTAAAGATTCCATCTTAGACTAAACTTCGAATCTTAATTCATAAAATTCCGCTCCTATCCCAGGAGCGGCTTTTTTTACATAAACTTTTCCACAATCAAATAGCTCAATTCTTCTTTAACAATATCTAAAAATAATATATAATGTCTTTTTATTTAAACAAAAAGAAGGAATCCTTATTTTTTATTTTTAAAATTAAATATATGACTATTCAAGACATCGTCAAGCTAGTTAATGAAAAAAACGTTAGTGCCATTTCACTTTGGTTTACTGATGTTTTAGGTCAGCTAAAAACAGTTACGGTTTCTTATAAAGAAATTAACGACGTATTAGAAAATGGCAAATTTATTGACGGTTCATCAATAGAAGGTTTTTCTCGTATTCAAGAATCTGATCTTTTACTACTCCCAGATTTTGATACTTTTGCTATCATTCCTTTTGATCTAAATGGTGGCACCAAAATAGCCAGATTAATTTGTGATGTTGCCTATCCAGATGGCACACCTTTTGAGGCCTGCCCCCGCCAAACCCTAAAAAGATCTCTAAAAAAAGCAGTAGACCAAGGATATACTTATTTTTGTGGTCCAGAAATGGAATATTTTTACTTTAAAGACCAAAATAACACCGAACTTTTAGATCAAGGCTCTTATTTTGATCTTTTATCAATAGACGTAGGCACAAGAGTTCGGGAAAGAACATTGTCAACTTTAGAAAAAATGGGAATTCAATGTGAATGCGCCCATCATGAAGTTGCTCCATCATCACATGAAATTGGCCTTAAATATAAAGACGCTTTAACAATGGCAGATGCTGTTATTACCTTAAAATTTATTGTAAAAGCAGTAGCCAGAGAACATGAAATATATGCTACTTTTATGCCAAAACCAATAGCTTACGAAAATGGCTCTGCCATGCACACTCATCAATCTCTATTTAAGGATGATAAAAATACATTCTATGATGCAAATGATAATTATAATCTTTCCTCTACTGCTAAAAGTTACACAGCTGGCCTCTTAAAATATGCGCCTGAATTCACTATGATCTGTAATCAATATATAAATTCCTATAAAAGACTAGTTCCAGGCTACGAAGCGCCAGTTTACATTGCTTGGGGCAGAGCTAATAGAACTGCTTTAGTAAGAGTACCCGCTACTAGACCAGGCAAAAAAAAAGCTTGTCGAATTGAATACCGAGCTCCTGACCCTGCCTGTAACCCTTATTTAGCATTTTCTGTAATGCTTGGGTCCGGATTAAAAGGTATTGAAGACAATCTTGAATTAAGATCTGTAGAAGAAGATGACATCTATGAAATGAATAATAAAATTCGAAAAGAAAAAAATATTGAAGCTCTACCATCATCATTATTTGAAGCCAAAGAAAATTTTAAAGCCAGCGAATTAATGAAAGAAATCTTAGGTACAGACCTTCATAAAAAATTAGTAGAAAATAAACAAATTGAATGGGATGAGTTTAGATTACACGTAACTGATTTTGAAATTAAAAAATATCTTCCAATTTTATAATTATTTATCATTCATCGCTTCCAGCACCACCTCAACCTCTTTTTCTTCCCCGTCATGAGAAATCTTTATTTTAATTTTATCATCTACAGAATATTGCTGGATCATTTTTAACAATGTATTATCTTTATCTATTTTCTGACCGTCTATTTCTAAAATAATATCGTTTTCTTCTATGCCCGCTTTATCAGCTGCACTGCCTGGCATAACAGCTAATTCTGCTGGATTATCGCCTTTTATTACTAGCACCCCATATTCATAATCTATATTATTTGTTGAGGCAATGTCTTTAGTAATTGGAATATATCTTACTCCTAGCAAAGGCCGGATTATTGTCCCATGTTTTTTTACGCTGTCAATTGCTGATTTTGCCATATTAATAGGAATAGCAAAACCTATTGACTGGCCACCCCAGTCAACTGCTACATTAATACCAATTACTTTACCACTTAAATTAATTAATGGGCCACCAGAGTTTCCAGGATTAATAGGCGTATCAGTTTGAATCAATTTTTCTAATGATTGAGAGCTGGCATCATAACCAGTAGCTACTAATTCCCGGCCTAATCCAGAAACAATGCCTTTGGTAGCAGAATTCTCATATTCGGCCAAAGCATATCCAATTGCCAGAACAGTTTGTCCTATCTCTAAATTATCTGAATCTCCCAGCTCAGCCACATCTAAATCTTTTACATCAACTAATTTTAATACAGCAATGTCATTAAAGGGGTCGCGGGATAAAACTTCAACATTATCATATCTTGTACCATCAGACATTACAACAGAATATTCAGCCTCAGTATCTTCTACCACATGCTTATTAGTAATAATCATGCCATCTTTAGATAAAATAAATCCTGTTCCCCCTCCAATTTCTTGCAATTCTCCTTCTTCTCCTCCAGTATCTTCTTCATAATAATATTCATCCCAAAAATAATCATAATAATAATTATCATCAAAATATTTCGAAGCTACTATAGACACAACTGAAGGTGAAACTTTTTCAATGGCTGCAATTGAAGCTGATTCATTTTCTATTTCATTTGTTACATTTTTTGATGTTTGGCTCATATTTTCATCATTTTCTAGCCAATTACTTACTTGTGATCCTAAAAATCCAAAAACGCCCCCAGCTGAAGATCCAATTAATAAACTAAGAATAATAGAAACTAATAAATTTGATTTTTTTCTAACTGGCTTTATTTCTTCCTCCATAAATAATAAAACTATTTTATTAATTTATCATTTAGTTCATTTACCAATTTATTTAATTTGGGTTTGCTTAAGCCATGAACAGTTGCTCCATTTTCTAAAGTTTCCATAGCTCGCATAGGGCATGAAAGACACCCTACTTCTCCCATATATTTTCTAAGTATCTTTTCTCCATTTGGATATTCTTCCAGCAAATCTCCAATTGTAGTATTTTTTGTTATTTTCATTATCCCTCCACGTCAATTGCACCTTCTGGGCAAGCACTCTCAGCCTTTTTTGCACATTCTCCTTCTCCTACAACACTTGATTTATTATCATCGTCTAATTTAAAACAAGCCGGACATAATGCTACGCATGTTCCACAGCCTGTACATAAATCTCTATCAACTGTAATTTTCATATTTTTTTTATTATCCTCTTTTTCCTGACACTACCTGCCTGTCGGCAGACAGGAAGTGTCATGGCAGCTTTAAATCTTAAAAGATTTTATGTTAAAGACTTTAGTCGCAGGAAAGAGGTAAGTTAATTAATGTTCAATTCCATAACGAGGGGTAAACTCGTCATCAAAATAATGCTTTTTCGACTCCATATTGGTTACTAGGTCAGCAATATCTATAATTTCTGGATGAGCATAGCGACCAGTTAAAACCACTTCTGTATTTTGATGTTTATTATCTAAAAAATCAATCACCTCCCTATAATCAATTAGCCCATAATGCATTGCTGGATTAATCTCATCTAAAACTAACAAATCTGGACGATCATGAACCATTACCTCCCTGGCATAATCTAAGCCCTCTTGGGCCAAATACCGGTCTTGAGTTGAAGGGTTTTTAAGATTAATAGGTTCCAGATGGGCAAATTGAGTAATTTTAAACTTATCTGGATTTTCTAAATGAAATTTTACTTCACCCAAATCTTTTGCACCCTTTAAAAATTGCACCATTAAAACGCTATGCCCATGTCCCAGAGCCCGCAGCATCATACCTAGAGCCGCAGTAGTTTTTCCTTTGCCCTCACCTGTATATACATGAATATAGCCTAATTCCTTTTTTGAATCATATTTTTTGTTATCTGGAATTTTATGATAAATCATGTTTTTATTTTAGTTATTTAACTATCTACATTATACCTCTTATTTCACATTTATCAACATATTTCAACATAACTTTTTGGATTTCCTTTAATTCTAGAGCAGTAAACGACTTTTCCTTTTCAAATGCCGGATCAAGGGTTTTAAGTGGCCGAAATTGCTGTATATAATATTTGCGTGCACCTTTAATTAATTCTCCAATTTCTTTAAAATCTGATAATTCAAATAATTTGGGCATTACTGTAGTGCGAAATTCATAATCTGGAGCTTTTTCCATAATAATATTAATACTTTTTTTAATATTGTCTAAATTCACATCTGTATTTGTAGTAATATTATATTTTTCTAAACAATTTTTAATATCTGTTGCCACATAATCTATTAATTTTTTATCTAATAATTCCTCTAATAATTCCGGATTAGTTCCATTTGTGTCTAATTTTATTAAATAACCTAAACTTCTTACTTTGATAATAAAATCTTCAATATCATTATAAATTAAAGGCTCTCCTCCTGTTATTACCACTGCATCTAAAACTTTCTTTCGTTTTTCCAAAAAATCTAATATTTCTTGTTCCTTAATCTCAGGGAAAAACTTTTCTGGATTAACAAGCTCTGGATTATGACAAAACGGACACTTAAAATTACAGCCGCGAGTAAATATCACGGCTGCAATTTTTTCTGGATAATCAATCAATGTAGTTTTTTGTAACCCTGAAATTATCATTATGTTATTATAAATAATTAAAAATAATTATTTCGAGCGTGTTTGCGAGCGAAGCGAACATCTTAGCGAGAAATAATATTTTTAATTATTATTATCTAGTTGTTTATCAAAGGTTCTTCGATCAATAAATTCAGATTTTTTTCCTTCATTCCATTGCTGCACTGGCACAATCCAACCAACTACTCTGGAATAAACCTCGCATTTGGTCCTTTTTAATTCTAAATCGTTGTTTGTCATATTTTTATTTTTAATTATTTATTCGTTCTTTTTGCAGTTCTGCTTTCTTGATTTGATATTTGTCATATTTTTCTTCTGGTTTATATCCAATCTCCTCATCGCATTTAGGGCAGTAAAAATGTTCGCCTGCTAAATATCCATGTTTAGGACAAATTGAAAAAGTTGGAGTAATAGTATAATAAGGCAACTTATAATTTTCTGCAATTTTTCTTACCAAATTTTTACATGCTTCAGGATCATCAATTTTTTCACCTATAAATCCATGCAATACAGTTCCCCCTGTATATTTGGTCTGTAAATCATCTTGCAAATCTAGGGCTTCAAAAATATCGTCTGTCTTTCCCACTGGAATATGAGTAGAGTTCGTATAATATGGCTTTGCTCCTTCATTTTGTACGGCCCCTTGATTAGCAAAAATCATATCAGAATATAATTCTTGATCCTTTTTAGCAAACCGATAAGTAGCGCCCTCAGCTGGAGTAGCTTCTAAATTATATAAATTATTATCCATTTCCTGATATTCAACCAATCTGTCCCGCATATGATCCAATAATCTAATAGCTAGCTCTCTTCCTTCTTCAGTGGTAATATCTTTGTCAAAATAATTTACTAAACATTCATTTACTCCATTTAAACCAATAGTATTAAAATGATTTTTCCAATATTCACCAAATCTTTCTTTGACTGAAGATAGCCAATACTTTGCATATGGATATAAATTTTTATCTGTAAAATCTTCTAAAACCTTTCTCTTTATTTCCATACTTTCTTTAGCCAGATCCATTAATTTATCAACTTGTTTATACAGTTCTTCTTCATTATGGCCCCTGGCGTTGTGCCCAATTCTAGCCATGTTAATAGTAACTACTCCAATTGAACCAGTCATTGGATTTGCTCCAAATAATCCGCCGCCTCTTTTTCTAAGCTCACGGTTATCCAAACGTAAACGACAACACATGGACCTGGCATCATCTGGGTCCATGTCTGAATTAATAAAATTAGAAAAATAAGGTACACCATATTTAGCTGTCATTTCCCATACTTTAGCTAAAGCTGGATTATCCCAGTCAAAATCTTTGGAAATGTTATAAGTAGGAATAGGAAAAGCAAAAATCCGGCCATCAGCATCACCTTTTAACATACTTTCAGCAAAAGCCTGATTAATCATGTTCATTTCTTCCTGAAAATCGCCATATTTCTCTTTTTTAATTTCCCCAGCCACTACTACATTTTCTTCGGCTATGCTTCCAGTAGGCTTAACATCCATAGTTATATTTGTAAAAGGCGTTTGAAAACCTACTCTAGTTGGCACATTTAAATTAAATAAAAACTCTTGAATAGATTGTTTTACTTCTTTATATGATAATTTGTCATATCGAATAAATGGAGCAAGTAAAGTATCAAAATTTGCTACTGCCTGGGCTCCAGCTGCTTCTCCTTGTAATGTATATAAAAAGTTAACCAATTGGCCAAGAGCCACTCTAAAATGCTTAGGAGGTGAAGATGTAACCTTATTAGCTGCTCCACCAAAACCCTTGGCTAATAAATCCTTTAAATCCCATCCACAACAATATACTGCCAAAAGGCCCAAATCATGTAAATGCAAATCTGCATTAATATGAGCTTCTCTAATTTCCTCGGGATACATTTTATTTAGCCAATATCTAGCAGTTACAGCTGAACTCACATAATTATTAAGCCCTTGAACAGAAAAACTCATATTTCCATTTTCATTTACCCGCCAGTCCATCTTGCCAATATAGTCTTCCATTAAAGCTTCACCGTCCACCATCTGAATATCACGAATCTGCTTTCTTTGTTCCCTGTACAAAATATAAGCTTTGGCAGTTTCATCATGCCCTTCTTTAATAAGAGTGTTTTCTACAACATCCTGAATTTGTTCAACTGTAGGAACTGTATGTGTTCCAAACCTTTCTTCTAGTATGGCAGTAACTATTTTTGAAACTGTTAAAGCCTTTTCCCAGTTTTCTCCGCCTTTGGCTTTAGCTGCCTTAAAAATAGCCGCTGTAATTTTATCTTGCTCAAATATACCAACACTACCGTCTCTTTTTTTGATTTTTGTTATGACACATTTTGGTTTGGGTGTTTCCTCCTTCATAATATTTTATTTTAATCTTGTTATTATTTTCACTTATTTTTTCTTCTTCTTTCCATTAATTAACTTATTTACTTCTTTTTTAAAGGTTTCAATGTCTTCAAATTCCCGGTACACAGATGCATATCTGATATAAGCTACTTTATCTACTCTTTTTAAATGCTTCATTACTATTTCTCCCACTGCTTCACTGGAAATTTTGTCATTCTTAGCTTTATTCTGAACATCTTGCTCTATACCCTGAATAACTCTTTTTAATTTCTCTGATGTTATTGGCCGTTTTTCTAAAGACTTTTGCAAGCTAATTGCTAATTTCTCTTTATTATATGGTTCTTCCACGCCATCTGATTTTACTACAGTTAGATTTAATATTTCTACTTCTTCCATGGTAGAAAACCTGAATCCACATTTTTCACACTCTCTTCTTCTGCGAATAGCAATGTTTTCTTCTAATACCCTAGAATCTACAACTTTAGTATCTAAATTATGACATGAGGGACATTTCATTTGCTAATCTTAGCTAAATTTATTAATAAAACCACAAGATATAGTGTTAGTACCAGGTATCATAGCACAATATATTGTGTTAGACAAACCCCCACTTATCCCCTATTTTTATAATTTCTGTGGATAAATAAAAATTATGATATAATAAATACATCTAAAAAATAAAATAAACTTATGACAATGACATGGATTTTATTAGGCCTATCAGGAGTCGGCTTCTTTCTAGCTGTTTTACTTCTGATAATCCTTATCGCAACAAAGAAAAAATTTGGAACCATAGTCCTAGCTGTTCTACCAGTAATTTTAATTAGTGGCATTCTAGGAATTCTGGCTGGTGGTAACTATGCCTGGAACTGGTATCAAGACAATGAAGAAAATCTAAACATAAATGACTCTCTTCTTGACTACAATTATAATTACAATTATAACTATAATTATAATATTAACGATGAATATGAGCCAGATTATATGTCTCAAGGCTTAGTATTAAATGAATATGAATATTTTGTAGTGGATGTTGGTGTAGACGAGGCAATTTACTTCTTTGTTATTCAAAACGATTATAATGATTATTCGCTAGCTTCTTATACTTATTGTTATGATACTGCCATAAATTACACTGAAGATATGTATTGCCCAGAAGGTTTTGCCACTTCTTTTGTAGTTGATGTTATGACTGAAGATCAATATAACGCTGCCAATACTATGGGTATGTATCAATTAATGGATAGCAGTACTGGCTGGTATTATGTATTATCTCATCCAAATGGCATTTTACCAGACGAAGTCCCAACAACAGACGAATTCTATAATACAGTAGTAAACTCATTCGAGTTTATACAATAAACATAATCCAAATCATTGATAATAAAATATCCCGCCCCTTAGGGGGCGGGATATTTTTGTAACTTATTTGAAGTTTAACAATAATTTACATCATTTTTTTCCGAATAAATGCAGGGATTTCTAGATCTTCTTCAGAGCCGTCTGCTTCTTCCGGAGTATTATTAACTGGTGCTTGGTTAGAAAAATCCTTTTTAGAAAATCCTGCAGTATTAGAAACTTGTATTGTTGGTGTTTCTTGCACCTCATCATCTGGGGTTAAATCAGCAGTTTTCTGGGCTCCGGCACCAAAGGGCGAAACAGCTTGAGCTTGAACCTTTTTAGTAGATCGTTGTCCCTTGCCAAATCCAGTTGCTACTACTGTTATTTTTACTTCATCCTCCATTTTTTCGTCTATTACTGAACCAAATATAATTCTAGCATTCGTGTCTGCTGACTCGGTGATTACCTTAGCAGCTTCATTAATTTCAAACATAGAAAGATTTTCTCCGCCAGTTACAGTAAATAATATTCCTTTGGCTCCATCAATGGATAAATCTAGAAGTGGGCTGTCTACTGCAGCCTTAGCTGCTTCTATTGCCCTATTTTCACCAGACGCCGTACCAATACCCATTAAAGACGAACCAGCATTTTCCATTACAGATTTTACATCGGCAAAGTCAACGTTGATTAGCCCGGGAATAGTAATTAAATCAGAAATACCCTGAACACCTTGGTGCAATACTTCATCCACAATTTTAAACGAATCTAAAAGCGAAGTCTTTTTATCAATAATTTGAAGTAGCTTATCATTTGGAATAGTAATAATAGTATCTAATTTATCTTCTAGTTCTCCTAAAGCACTTTCAGCAATTGATCTTCTTTGTTCACCCTCAAAGCCAAACGGTTTAGTAACAACCCCCACAGTCAATGCACCAGACTCGCGAGCAAGATCTGCAATCATTGGACTAGCCCCTGATCCTGTGCCGCCGCCCAAACCACAAGTTAAAAAAACCATATCAGCTCCTTTTAACGCATCTTGAATTTCCTCTTGAGATTCTTCAGCTGCTTTCATTCCAATATCGGGATCCATGCCAGCACCCAGACCCCTAGTAGTAGATTTTCCAATATGGATTTTCTTAGAAGAAGGAACATGATGCAAAGCCTGCGCGTCTGTATTAATAGCTAAAAATTCTACACCTTTTAAACCAGCAGCCACCATTCTAGAAATTGCAGAACCACCAGAACCACCAACACCAACTACTTTAATTTTGGCAAAAGTTTCTATATCTGGTTTAACTTCAGTAAATTTATTTTTTGACATAATTTTTTATAAATTAATTAAAAATCACAATGTACTTATAATAAACCAAGTATAAAATTATGGCAAGTATTCTTGAACACCAAATTTACTCATTAAAAAAAGCCCCTACGAAAGGGGCTTTAAATTTAGTGTTCAGGTATTATGGAAGCAAAGATTTAAACCAACCTTTCATCTTTCCTGTAACTTCACCTATAGAAGAAAATTTACCAAAAGTTACACTATTTTTTCCAGCCACATTAGCTCCCCATATACACAAACCAATAGCCACTGCATATACTGGATCATTAACCTTTTCTATGGCCGTAGCAAAATCTTTGGGTATTCCTACAGAAGCTGGTAAATTGAATTCTCTTTTAGCTAAATCTACTATTCCCTGAAGTCTTGATCCGCCGCCAGTGAGCACCATGCCAGCTGGTAACATTCCATCTTTTTCAACTTGTTTTAATTCTTTTTTAATCATGTTAAAAACCTCTTCCATTCGCGCTTCAATAATTTCAGATACTTCTTTTTTAGAAACTACTCCATCTTCATTTTCTTCTAAAGAAGAAAGATCAAAAGTATCTCTTTTTGTTACATCCTCAGGCAAGCATGTTCCATGTTCTACTTTTACTTTTTCTGCCACATCAACAGAAGTTCGAAGTCCAATAGCAATATCATTAGTAATATGGCCAGCACCAATTGGCATAATTTTAGTATGAATCACATCGCCCTCTTCAAATACCATCAGAGATGTAGTCAGCCCACCCAAATTAATAAGTGACACACCTAGCTCTTTTTGTCTTTTATCTAAAACTGATTCAGAGGCAGCTAATATTCCTAATACCAAATCATCAATATCTACACCTGTTCGGTATATACATTTGGTTAAATTCTTTATTTGTGATACTTGGCCTAAAATTATCTGAGCATCTACCTCTAATTTTACCCCTGTCATGCCAATAGGGTCTTTTATGCCCGCCTGCCCATCAACTGTGAATTGACGAGGAATAACATGCAAAATTTCGTGATTAGGAGGTGTGGCAACGGTTTGGGCTGCTTCTATAACTCTTTCTACGTCGTCTTCCTTAATTTCTCCATCAGCTTTAGCTACAGCCACTACTCCGTGCGAATCTTGGGAAATTACATGAGCGCCAGAAACTGATACTAATGCATGTTCTATAGGAATGCCAGTCATTCGTTCCGCTTTTTCTAAAGCACCAGAAATAGAAGAAACTGCATCTTCAATAGATGTGACAACACCCTTACTAATACCCTCAGAAGGATGCTCTGAAGCTCCAATAATATTAACCTCACCACTGTTTCCAACTTGACCTACGGCTACTCTGATAGTTGTTGATCCTATATCCAGACCTGTGATTATATCTTCTTTTGCCATATTTTATAAATTATTTATTAAATTAATTATACATTATTTATTTAAATAAAGCTAGAATATAAGGATAAAAAATCATAGTTCCTATAATTGCTGCTCCTATTGAAGCAATTAATACAGCTGCTGCCATCATGTCCTTAATTACTTCAACATAACTATATATTCTAGGTCTTAAAATATCTATTATTTTTTCAAAAATTGTATTAATAAGTTCTAAAACTAATAAAGAACATATTAAAGCAATTAATCCTATTTTTTTCCATAAATCTAAATCAAAAACAAACATCAAAAAAACCACTATTACTCCAGCAACAATAAATATTCTAAAATTCTGCTCGTTTTTTAATGCATATATAATTCCCTTAGCAGCGAATTTAAAACTTGATAATAATCTTTTAAAATTAACCATTTAATATTTTATTTTCTAATAATCTCATTTCATGTCTCTTTAACCGCGTGTCATGAGCATACCCCATCAAATGAAGCGCACCATGTATAATTACTCTATTTATTCCTCCTGGCTGTTTTTTGGCTTGATTTGCACAAATAACAATCTCCCCTTCTGTTTCTGAATATCTAAACGACAATACATCTGTTACTTCATTTTTCTCTCTCCATCTTTTATTCAACTTTTTTATTTCACTTTCGCTCACAAATACCAACGAAATATTTAAATTAATATTTTTTTCTATTATTTTTTCTATATTTTTAAATGTACGAACTATTTCTAAATCCTTTTTTTTAGAATGGAAGTTGATTTTCATTATTATTACTATTAGTATTAGAATTAGAATTTATATTTGAGTTTGAATTTACATTACTATTTTCATTAATATTACTGTTACTATTCGAACTTACAGGAGCAACTTGAGGAGTAAAAATTTTAAAACTTTTATACATCATTTCAAAAGTACTTATAAAATTCACTTCTTTTTTAGTACCATATTTATATGTAATGGCATAAATATAATCGTCACTGTAAAAATAAACAGTAAAGCCTTGGGGGCTTATAATCCCATCTAAATTTCCCACTTTAACTTTTGTAAGAGA
>JBDRII010000020.1:0-2312 GCA_043816085.1 Patescibacteria group bacterium
ATCCTGGGGTTTGCTAATATAAAATTTTTGGGCCTCAACTGGAGGGTGTATAATGTCGCTATCTTGATTATAATATTTATTTATTCGATGTTTTACAATTTGTGAATTGGCAATATATTTATCCACTCTTTCAGCTGCTAGCCTGTCCCAAATCCTGACATTACTTAAATACCAGGGTAATAATTTTTTTACCAAAGAAGACATTCCCAATTCCTTAATATAAGAATGAGTATCGCTCCATAAAAACCTAGTAGGAGTGTGGCAATAGCAAACATGCAAAGTATGCGGCTGAGTAATAACACCTTTGGCAAAAGCTGAATTTGAAGACAAAACTAAATCATATTTACTTAGATCATAATTTTCCACAGCTGATGGCATAAGAGGTAAAAAATATTTATATTTTTTTACACCAAAGGGAATCTTTTGAATATAAGATGTTCTAATGTCTTTATCTTTAAAAACTTTATTAGTATTTTTGGGATTATGGACCAAAACATAAGTAGGGGCGTCTGGCCAAATTTCATGAAAACAAGCTAATACTTTTTCGGCTCCCCCGTCTTGGGCTAAATGGTCATGGATTAAAGCAATCTTCATAAATTTATAGAGCCTCCCTTTTTTTAACCATAGCAAATGGGGTTTTTAACATTACATATAAATCTAACCAAATGCTCCATTTTTCCATATAATATGTATCTAGTCTAATTTCTTCATTAAAGCTTAGGTCTGATCGGCCAGAAATTTGGGCCATACCAGTTATGCCTGGTTTTATAGATAATACTTTTTTATGATGACTTTGATATTTTTCAACTTCCCGGGGCTGATGAGGACGAGGACCGACAATGCTCATTGTGCCTAGAAAGACATTAAAAAATTGAGGAATTTCATCAATAGAAAATCGACGAATAAAATTACCAACTCTAGTGATACGAGGATCATCTTTTATTTTATATACTGGACCTTCTTTTATGCTTTGTTTGTTAATTAATTCTTCTTCAAATTCTAAATTTTTATCTTGATTATCAAATTGTTTACCAATAGAATATTCACTTTTCATGGAACGAAATTTAAAGGTATCGAAATTTTTCCGGTTTTGACCAACTCTCTCATTGCGGTAAAACACCGGGCCCTTACTGTCTGATTTAATAGCAATAGCTGTAATGATTATTATTGGTGAAAATAAAACAATGAAAAATAATGAACCAAAAATATCAATTAGCCTTTTAAAAACTTTACCCCAGCCTTCAAGGGGGGTCTTTTTTATTTCTATAATTGGGATTCCGCCAAGTGGTCTTATTTCTACATTAGATGACTGGGCTTCATATAGACCAGCTGCGTATCTGTAAACTATGTTATTTTCATCACAAAATTCTATTAAACGTGAACTTTCTTCTTTGGGAAGATTTGGATTAGCTTGGATAATTTCATCAAATTCTTTTACTATTAATATTTTTGCTAATTTATCTCTAATGTCTCCGGTAAATGAATCACATTTTTCTACGATCCTCATTCCTAGGCCTTTATTGGTTTTTATTTCACTGGCAATGACTTTGGCCGTGTTGCCGTCTCCGATTAATACAACTTTATGAACACCAATCCCCTTTTTAAATAAAGCCCTTTGGATATAGATCATGATTAATCTGGAAAAGGTAACAAAGGATATACTAAAAATCCAAGCAGCTATGATAATAAAACGAGAAGAAAATAATTCTCGATCAAAAAAAGTTAAAATAATTACTATTAAAACTCCAGTTGAACAAGACAAAAATATTTTTTTAAATTCATCAATGATTCTACGAGTCCCTTTTAGATTATATAAACCAGAGATAGCAAATATTATAATTAATGTTAAAGCAGCAATTAAATTAATAATTAAAAAATCAGACCAAGGCATGGCATAGATTACTGGCCTAAGGTCTGACACTGTTTCACCAAAACGCAAATAATAAGCAGTTAGTCCTGCTAATATAAGCATTAGGTAATCGATTGGTAACAAAATAACGCCGAAAAATAGCTCAGCTTTTTTCTTCATATCGAATTTAAACTTAAAATCCCCCAAAGGGGGGCCCGCCCGCCACGCAAGACGAGCCTGCGAGGCGTTGCGGGCTGGCTAAAGCAAGTCTATAAGCCGAATTCTGTTTAAATGATCATCTATCTTGGCTATACATTGCTGTATAGCTCATGCGAACTACCTTTTCCACAAAATGTAGAAAAACTTGTTCTTGCACCAGACAGGGTTTGCCGCCGATCCTCTGTCACCAGAGGTGGAAAACAGTAGTCTTTAGGACTCTGCTAACTTTTCACCTTTTACCATG
>JBDRII010000021.1:0-2559 GCA_043816085.1 Patescibacteria group bacterium
TTGTGAACCAAATAATTTTGCACCTTCTAAAATTATTTTAGGATTTAAAACAGCCGCAGAATTAATACTAATTTTATCTGCTCCAGCAAGCAGCACTTTTTGCATGTCAGAGACTGATCTTATTCCTCCTCCTACAGAAAAGGGGATATTAATTACTTCAGAGATTTTTTTTACTAAAGTAGACATGATTTTTTCACTTTGAGGAGTAGCTGAAATATCATAAAAAACTAATTCGTCTGCACCTTGATCAGAATAATATTTTGCAGCTTTAATAGGATCGCCATCGCCGACCTTAATATTGTTTTTAAATTTTATGCCTTTAGTTAAAATGCCTTCCTTAACATCAAGACAGGGTATAATTCTTTTGGCTAACATATTTTTTTAAATTATTATTTGTATATAATGCTTTTCCAATAATGACTTTATTAATTTTTAAACTATTTAATTTTTCTAAATCTTTTTTACTTGACACTCCTCCGGCAATAGTTAGATCAATAGCTAAAAATTTATTTCTAATTTTTTTTATTTCAGAAAAATTTGGAGAAGTTAATGTCCCATCTTTTTCAATATCAGTATAAATAAAATTATTAATTTGATTTCTAGAAAATTTTTCAATTAAATCTGAAACATTAATGTTTGTTTTTTCTTTCCACCCTTTAATACAAACTTTTCCTTTTTTTCCGTCCACGCTCATAATTATTTTACTTTTATCTATATCATTAATAATTTCAGGATTATTTATTAGGCTAGTGCTTAAAATAATTTTATTAATTTTTAAATCTAATAATTGATTTATAGATTCAACATTTCTAATTCCACCTCCATATTGAATTTTTAAATCAGTATTTTTAGCAATTTTTTTTATTAGATTAAAATTCACTAATTTTCCCTTATTTGCTCCATCTAAATCAATGCAATGCAAATATTTAGACCCATCTCTTTCAATATTTTTAGCAACATCAAGAGGATCATCGGAAAAAATAGTGGCTTTATTAAAATCACCTTTATATAAGCGAACACATTTTCCATTTTTAATGTCTATGGCTGGAATAATTAACATAAATTTACAAAGTTACTTAATAATTTTTCACCGATTTTTCCACTTTTTTCTGGATGGAATTGTACCCCATAAATATTATTTTTATTAAATGCTGAAATAAATTTATCTCCATAATTAGTTTTACTCAAAATATTTTTATCATCTTTTAAATTAAAATAATAAGAATTTAGAAAGTAGAAAAAAGAATTAGCAGGAATATTTTTAAATAAATTATTACTTTTAGTAATATTTACCTGATTCCATCCTATTTGCGGCACAACTAAATTTGAATTATTAAATTTTTTATTTTGACCCCTAATAATTCCTAAACATTCAGCATTATCTTCTTCGCTACTTTCTAATAATATTTGAGCTCCCAGACAAATTCCTAAAAAGGGCTTGCCAGATTTAATAAATTTTTTAATAGGAGAAATTAAATTTAATTTATTTAAATTTTGCATGGCAGCCCCGGCTGCCCCCACTCCAGGAAAAATTATTTTATCAGCTTTTAATATTTCGTCTGGTTTTTTAGTAATTAAAGAATTAGCACCCAGTCTATATAGTGCATTTTGTACACTTTTTAGATTTCCTGCATTGTAATCTATTATAGTTATCATAATTTTCCTTTAGTTGAGGGCAGCATATTTTTTATACGCGGATCATTTTCTACTGCCATTTTTAATGTTTTGGCAAAAGCTTTAAATATCGTTTCTATTTTGTGATGCTCATTTCGGCCCTTTACTTGAATATTTAAATTGCATCCCAAGGAATTTGTAAAGGCTAGAAAAAAGTCTTCTAATAGCTCAGTAGGAAAATCGCCTACAAATTCTCTGGTTGGCTCATAATCTAAAACTAAATAACTTCTTCCACCCAGATCTAAGGCAACTTGAGCTAAGCTTTCGTCCATTGGTAATAAAAAACCATATCGTTTAATTCCTTTTTTATCACCCAGAGCATCCTTAATTGCCTCTCCTAAACAAATTCCAACATCTTCCACAGTATGATGTTCATCAACTTTTAAATCACCCTGAGCCTCAATTTTCAAGTCAATTAGAGAATGTCTAGAGAATAGTTCAAGCATATGGTCAAAAAATCCAATTCCCGTATCAATATTATATTTTCCAGTTCCGTCTAAATTTAATTCAATATTAATGTCTGTTTCTTTAGTTTTTCTATTAATAAAAGCAAATCTGGGAAAATTTTGATTAGTCTCCATTTTAATAAATTTTACACTTAAATTATCAGCAAACTGTTTATCTGTTTTTCGATCACCGACCATGATCGATTTTTTTAAATCTATATCTTCTTGCCCAATAAATTTTTCTACTAGACCAGTTTTTGGTTTGCGACAGTTGCAGTTTTGTTCTGAAAAATGCGGGCAAATAAAAATTTTATAAAATTCAATGCCATTTTTTTTAAAAATTTTAAGCATCTCATTTTGCGGCTTATCAAAGTCTTTTTTGGGAAAAGACTTAGTTTCCAAACCATCCTGATTGCTAATCATCACTAATTTGTAGCCT
>JBDRII010000022.1:0-17484 GCA_043816085.1 Patescibacteria group bacterium
GAAATGGTTTGTTTTAAACCCATTAATTTTAAGCCGCCTTTTCCACCACTTCTAGATCTTTGTCCTTTTTGGCCACGACCAGAATAAGTACCAGTGCCAGAGGCATTACCTCGGCCCACTCTTTTTTTGGTCTTTGTCTTGGGGGCTTTTATATTTGAAAGATTTAACATAATTTTTATTTATTTACTTTATTTACTTGCTCTTATTTTTCTTATTTCTTTTTCAGTTCGAAGCTCTTGTAAACCATTCATTACAGCGTGAACATTATTTACCTTATTTTTAGAACCTCTCATTTTAGAAGTAATATTTTTAATTCCAGCAAGTTCTACAACTGAGCGAACAGGTCCACCGGCAATTACGCCGCGACCAGTTCTGGCAGGTTTTAAGAAAACTTCAGCACCACAAAATTTAGAAACTATTACATGAGGGATAGTATCATTTACTAAGGGAATAGTAATAAGCTTCTTTCTGGCTTTAGCGGCTGCTTTATTTACGGAAATAGCTACATCAGCACCCTTAGCCACGCCCATGCCAATTTGACCTTTCATATCACCCACTACTACACAAGCTCTAAAACGCATTCTTTTTCCACCAGCCATAACACGGGTAACCCTGGCTAAATCAATAACTTTTTGCTCAAAATCGTCTTTGGGCTCTCTTTGTTTACGTCCTCTTCCTCTTTTTTGGTTTCTATCAAACATATATATAAAATTAGAATTTTAATCCACCGGCGCGAGCACCTTCGGCTAAGGCTTTTACTCGACCATGATATTTATTTCCTCCTCTGTCAAAAACTACTGTGCTAATTTTTTTAGCTTCAGCTTTTTTGGCCAGAGTAGTTCCGGCTTTTTTTGCATTAGCCACGCCAGCTCCAGATGAGGCAGTTGCTAAAGTAACACCCTTGGTATCGTCAATAAGCTGAGCAGAAATATTTTTATTAGATCTAAACACAACTAATCTTGGCCGCTCTGGCGTGCCAGTTATTTTGGCTCGGACTCTGTTTTTTCTTCTTTGATCTCTTGAATTTTTATTCTTTTCTTTGTTCATATTATTTGAGACGCGTGAATTGCGTCTTTACTTAAATTTTAGGCACTATCGCCTGCGCCAGCTACTTGTTTTCCGACTTTTCTAATTATTTGTTCGTCAATATATTTAATGCCCTTTCCTTTATATGGTTCTGGTTTACGATAAGCTCTAATTTCTGAAGCTACTTGACCTAATAATTGTTTATCAGCACTAGTTAAAGTTAAAAGATTTTTTTGAACATCTGCTTTAATAGTTTTTGGAATTTCATATTCAATAGGATGGGAAAAACCAGCTTTTAGAATAAGTTTTTGGCCAGCTAATTCAAATCCATATCCTACACCATTTATTTCTAATTCTTTTTTAAAGGGTTCATTAACTCCATTTACTAAATTGGTAACCAGTGAACCAAAGGTTCCCCAAAGAGATCTTTGTTCTTTTACTTCAGGTTTATCAACAGTTACTAATATTTCTTTGGCTTTATCATTTATTGCCACATTAACATGTGGTGGAATATCTAAACTTAATTCACCACTAGGACCCTTAGCAGACAATACACTGTCTTTTAAGTTAATGGTAACTTTTTCTGGGATTGTAATAGGTTTTTTTCCGATTCTAGACATAATATTTATTAAAAAATTTCACAAATTATTTCTCCGCCCAAATTTTTCTTCCGGGCTTCTATATTGGTCATGAGTCCCTTGGAAGTAGATATAATAGCTACACCTAATCCATCATAAACATAAGGCATACTCTTTTTGTTAGCATATACTCTTCGACCTGGTTTTGATATTCTAGTCAATTCTTTAATTACGCCCTTTTCATTCAAATATTTAGGAGTAACTTTAATAATAGCTCTTCCTCCATCATCAATCTTTTCAGCCTTTTGTATATATCCTTCTCGAAGTATAATATTAGCTAAATTCATTTTTATTTTGGAATAAGGAATAACAACCTCTGGCTTATTTACAGCTTGAGCGTTTCTTATTCTAGTTAACATGTCGGCGATTGGATCAGTCATATTTATCTTAAAACTTATTTTTTAATAATTATTTTACCAGCTTGATCTTTGCACTCCTGGGATCTCTCCTTTTTCTGCCAATTCTCTAAAACAAATTCGGCATAATTGAAAATCCCTCATATATCCATGCTTACGACCACAACGCCAGCATCTTCTAACAACTCTGGATGAATACTTTGGTGTTCGCTTTGATTTTGCAATCTGTGATTTCTTGGCCATTTATTTTTTGTTATCTTTTTTAAATGGTATTCCTAGTCCTTCTAATAAAGTAATACCTTCTTCGTAATTTTTAGCTGTAGTGGTAGCTGAAACTTCCAAGCCATGGATCTTTTCTACTTCATCTGATTTAATTTCAGGGAACACAATATGTTCAGTGAAACCAATATTTAAATTACCTTGTTGATCTACTGTTTTTCTATTAATTCCTCTAAAATCACGTACCCGGGGCAGAGCAATATTTATTAATCGGTCTAGAAAATCATACATTCGTTCATTTCTAAGAGTTACTTTAGCACCAATAGTCATGCCTTGTCTTATTTTAAAATTTGAAATAGATTTTTTAGCTTTAGTCAGCACAGGTTTTTGGCCAGTAATACGAGAAAGAGTATCTACAGCTGTATCAATAAATTTGGCATCTTGAAGTGATTTTCCTAGGCCAATATTAATGGTAATCTTTTCTAATTTAGGCACAGCCATTTTATTTTTATACCCAAACTGCTCCAATAATTTTGGCATAACTTCTTTTTCGTATTTGACTTTTAATCTATTCATATAATTTCTTTACACTTTTTACAAATTCGTGTTTTTTTCTTATTAGGTAATACTTTATATCCAATTCTGGTAATTTTTGAACATTTGGGGCAAATCACAGCTACATTTGAGGCATTGATTGGACCATCAAATTCAACTCTTTGTCCACCTTCTCTTTCTTTCCTGGCTCTAAGATGTTTGATCATTTTATTAACACCCTCAACTACAACTCTCTTCGCATTAGGAAAAACTTGCAAAACTTTTCCTTTTTTGCCCTTGTCCTTGCCGGCTAATATTTTAACTGTATCACCTTTTTGTATCTTCATAATATTATTTATAGTACCTCGGGTGCTAGTGAGGCTATTTTATTATATCCTTTATTTTTTAATTCTCTGGGAATTGGACCAAAAATTCTGGTTCCACGTGGTTCTTTGTTTTCTTTTTCAATAATTACACCAGCATTTTCATCAAATCGAATGTAGGTGCCATCTTTTCTTCTGGTTTCTTTTCTAGTGCGGACAACCACAGCTCTTAAAACATCACCTTTTTTTACTTGGGAATGTGGCATAGCTTCTTTGACAGACACGGTAATAATATCCCCTATTCTAGCATATCTTTTTTGAAAACCACCAGGTACCTTAATACACTGGATCATCTTTGCTCCAGTATTGTCTGCTACTTTTATTCTTGAACCTACTTGAATCATATACTTTTAATTAATCCTGTTTATCTTTTAATCCTTTAATCTTGACCAATCTCCATTTTTTGTGTTTGCTTAATGGCCGGCATTCCATAAAATTTACTTCATCATTTTTTTTGGCTTCATTTTTTTCATCATGAACTTGATAACGTCTAGTAACTGTATATTGCTTTCCATATTTAGGATGTTTTTTGATTCTTTTTACAGCCACAACCACTGTTTTGTCCTGAACATCAGAAACAACTACACCATTAAAGGTTCTTCTTTGTTTAGTATTATTTGGCTTGTTTTCGTTTTTCATTGGTTTTTTCATTTATTACTGTTAGTATTTGGGCAATTGTTTCTTTAGCTTTTCTTAGACTACGAACATTTTTTAATTGCCGGTTAGAATCTTTAAATCTTAAATCACGTACAACTTCTCTATGCTTTTTTAACATTTTTTGTAATTCTGATGAAGTTTTGCCTCTTAAATCTTTTATTTCTCTTCCCATATATTTAAATTTTTCTTATATTAATCATTTAATCTTGTAAATCCTGATCTATTTTTCTATAAATTTACATTTTACAGGTAATTTATTGCTGGCCAATCTAAAGGCTTCTTTGGCCTGTTCTCTAGTTACACCATCCATTTCAAACATGATAACACCAGGTTTTACTTCAGCAATATAATGGTCAACACTACCTTTTCCGCCACCCATTCTTATTTCACCACCTTTTAAGGTGACTGGTCTATCAGGAAAAATACGTATCCAAATTTTACCACCACGTTGGACAAATCTGGTCATGGCTCTTCTAGCTGACTCAATTTGGCGGGAGGTGATCCAAGATCCAGTCACGGCTTTTAAACCATATTTGCCAAAACTAAGTCTATTCTTGCCAGTGGATATACCCCTTACTCTGGCTCGATGCCATTTTCTATATTTTACTTTTCGTGGCATTAACATATTATTTTTTCTTTTTTACTACTTGTTTAGTTTTTTCTTGAGAATCTTTAGTTTCTTTTGGTTTTGGTTTTGCTCCAACTTTTTTAGGAGGTTTTATATTTTTCTTTGCTTTGTCTTTTTCAAATACAATTCCTTTATATATCCAAACCTTTACTCCAATAGTTCCATAAATTGTATGGGCAGTACCTCGAGCGTAATCTATATCTGCTCTTAAGGTTTGGGCAGGAACACTGCCGTCTACTAGGGTTTCAGTTCTCGCAATTTCTACACCATTTAGTCTTCCAGCTAATACTATTTTTACACCCCTCGCACCTGCTCTTTTTACTTGATCAATAGTTCTTTTCATTACCCTTCTAAATGGTATTCTCTTTTCTAGTTGGGTGTTTATGCTATTTACTACTATTTCAGCGTCTAGATCTGGTTTTTGAATTTCTTGAATATTTATATTAATTTTAATTTTTTCTGAACCAAAATATTTTTGTTTAAGTTTTTTCTTTACTTCTTCAATTCCAGCGCCACCTTTACCAATAATCATTCCAGGTTTGGCAGTGTTTATATTGATATCCATTTGACCAGATGATCTTTTTATTTCAATTCTGGAAACTGAACTATCTTTAAATTTATTCTTTAATTCTCTTCTAATGGAAACATCTTCACGCAAAAATTTACCAAAATCTTGTTTATTAGCATACCACTTACTCATATGAGTGGTAGTGGTTCGTAGTCTGAATACTCTTGGATTAATTTTCTTACCCATCTGTTTTTTTAATTTTTTTAGTAACTTCTTTCTTTACTGTTTTTTTAACTTCTTTTTTTTCAGCTGTTTTCTTTCTTTCATCTAAAATAATAGTTATTTGAGAAGATCTTTTTCTAATTGGGGTGGCCCGGCCCATGGCTCGGGGTTTCCATCTTTTTAGAGTAAAACCTTCATCAACAAATATTGTTTTTATATATAAATTTTCTTTTGTTAAATCTTTATTATTAGTACCATTAGCAATAGCTGAGCGAAGTAATTTTAATATAGCTGGAGCTGATCCTTTATTTGTGAATTCTAGGATATTCTCAGCTTTAACTACATCAAGACCTCGTACTAGATCTGCTACTAATCGTACTTTTCGAGGACTGATTTGTAATCTTTTTAATTTAGCTGTGACTTCCATATATTAATTTATTCTTTTTTATCTGCTCCCTCTTGGGCTGATTGAACACTTTGTTTTTGGGCTTCCTTAGCAGCTGTTTCCTGTTCTTTTTGCATTCGACCACCATGTTTAACAAATTTTCTGGTAAGAGCAAATTCACCTAGTTTGTGGCCAACCATATTTTCAACAACAAAGACATCAATAAATTTTCTACCATTATGTACAGCAAAAGTCAAACCAACCATGTCTGGAATAATAGTAGAGCTTCTGGCCCAGGTTTTAATTGCCTTGCTATCATTGGTTTGTTTGGCTTTGTCTACTTTCTTTTGTAGTTTAGGATCTATAAAAGGTCCTTTTTTTAAACTTCTGGCCATATATTTATTTCTTTCTTCGCTTAATTATAAAAATATTTGATTTTTTCTTTTTATTTCTAGTATTAACACCTAAAGCTGGTTTTCCCCATGGAGTTTTTGGATTTTTAAGACCAATTGGTTGGTTACCTTCACCACCACCATGTGGATGATCGCAGGGATTTTTGGCCTTACCTCTAACTGTTGGTCTGATGCCTCTGTTTCTCATTCGGCCAGCTAGTCCCCATCTGATATTTCTCCATTCAGGATTTGATACTTGACCAATAGAGGCGACACACATTTTATTGAAAATTCTGATTTCACCAGAAGGCATTTTTAATTGAACAAATTCTCCTTCGCTGCCCTGAACCAAGGCTCCGGTTCCAGCTGACCTAACAATCTCTCCACCATTTCCAGGAGACAGCTCTATATTGTAGACAGATAATCCTATTGGAACATCTTTTAAAGGCATACGATTGGCTGGTTTGGATTCTATTCTTTTTTGGGAAGACATTACTTTGTCTCCAACTTTTAATTTTTGAGCAGCTAGAATATAGCTTTTTTGACCGCCCTCATATTCAATTAAAGCAATACGACAAGTTCGGTTTGGATCATATTCAATAGCTTTTACTTCAGCTGGGATATCATAAATATTTTGTTTAAAATCAACGATTCTATATTTTCTTTTAGCTCCACCACCACGATGATGAACTGTAACTCGGCCTTGATTATTACGGCCAGCCCTTTTCTTTAGGGGAGCGGTTAAGTTTTTCTCTGGTTTCTTTTTAGTGATATCAGAAAAATCGTCAACTGATGTTGCTCTTCTGCCGGGTGTAGTTGGTTTGTAAAATTTAATTCCCATAATTTTTATACTCCGTCAAACATTTCAATTTTTTGACCTGATTCTAAATAAACAATTGCTTTTTTCCATTTTTTTGTACTACCTTTTGATCTGCCCCATTTTACTTGCCGGCCGCCAAAATTAATTATATTTACTTTTTTAGGTTTAATTCCATAAACTATTTCTATAGCTTTTTTTATTTCTTGTTTATTTGTTTTATGGTCAACAGCAAATAGATATGTTCCAGTGGCAGTGCCTTTTTCTGTAATTAAAGGTTTTATTAAAACTTTATATGCTTGTTTTGTATCTTCTTTTTTTGAGGTACTAGCTTTTTTTTTGGCTGGAGCTTTTTTTACAGTGTCTTTTTTCTCCTCACTCTTAACCTTTTCGCGTCTAGCAAATTTTTGGTCTAATTCTTTTTCTTCCGGCTTTTTTTTAAATCTGTCTAGAAAACCCATAATTATTTGTATGTTTTAATTATTACTTCAAGACCTGCTTTATCTATAATAAAAAACTCATTTTTAAGTAAATCATATACATTTAAACTATTAGCTGCTACCATTCCGATTTTAGGTAAATTTCCAGCAGCTTTAAATAAATTATCGTTTTTCTTGGCAGTGGATATTAGAACAGATTTTCCCTTGGCTGGCAAATTATTTAAAAGCTCTGCTAATTTTTTGGTTTTAAGTTCTGGTAAGTCTAGATTTTCTAAAAGTAATAATCTTTTTGATTTAACTTTATCTGTAAGCACCATTTTTAAGGCCTTAGTTCTTACTTTTTTATTTATTTTTTTACTGTAATTGACCTCTTTATTAGGACCAAATGTTACACCGCCGCCTTTCCATAAAGGTGATCTGCTTGACCCGGCTCTGGCCCGGCCTGTTCCTTTTTGGCGCCATGGTTTTTTACCGCCACCTCGAACTTCACTACGCGTTTTAACTTGAGCATATCTGGTTCTGCTGTTTGCTTTTTGGGCTACTAAAACTTGGTGAATAACAACTTCTTTAATATCAATATCAAAAATATCCTGATCTAAATCTATCTCCCCTGTTTCTTTGCCTTCTAGATTGTATACTTTTACTTTATCCATAAATTTCAACTAAACTATTCCTGGCTCCAGGAACTGCACCTTTTATTAATATTTCATTTTTTTCTTTATTTACTTCTACAATTTCTAGGTTTAAAGAAGTAGCTTTTTTGTTTCCCATTTGACCGCCCATTTTTGTGCCTTTAAAAACTCTAGCTGGCCCAGTAGCGCCGATAGAACCAGGCATTCTTAGCTGATCTTTGTGACCATGGGTAGCAAGCGAGCCGTGGAATCCGTGTCTTTTTACCACACCTTGAAAACCCTTACCTTTTGATGTGCCAGTTACTTTTACAGTGTCGCCAGGCTTGAATTGAGTAACATCTAATTTATCACCTTTTTTTACTTCAATCTTATCTGTTCTTAATTCTTTTTTAGTGCGACCGTTACTAATTTGAATAGCAGAATATTTATCTTTATCAATAGTTTTTATTTGAGTGACTTCGCAAGGAGTAGCTAAAATTTTAGTAAAAGGAATAACCGTTCCATCTTCTTGGAATTTTTGGTCCATTTCAATTTTCTTTCCTAAAATTAATTTCATTTTACTTTAATAATCCTTCGATACAATTTTGCTTCGCAAAATCACTCAGGATTATTTGCGAAAGAACCTTGAGTGATTTCGCCGGAGGCGAAATTGTACCGAAAGGTTCGTTTTTAGAGTTTAAAAAAACCGTAATTTGTTTTTACCACACCCAGACCTGATAAAAATAAATCACAGTTCTTTTGGTTTAATTTGGTAAAAAATTCTCCTGTCTTTTATTATTCCCTAGAGACGATACCCTTTGTTAAACTCGGGGTCACTTCTTTAAACAAATAATAAAATTTTACATTTTAATTTCCACATCAACTCCGGCAGGTAAATTCAAGTGTGAGAGTTCATCAACAGTTTTTGAAGTTGGGTTAATAATATCAATTAGTCTTTTGTGGATTCTAATTTCAAATTGATCTCTGGCCTGCTTGTTTACAAAAGTAGCTCGCATAACAGTATATTTATTCTTTTCAGTAGGTAGAGGAATTGGGCCTCTTACTTCAGCTCCGGAACGTACAGCAGTATCAATAATGGTCTTGGTAGACTTATCAATTATCTTGTTATCATAAGCTCGGATTTTTACCCGAATTCTTGGAATAACTTCTTCATCCTTCTTTTTTTCTGCAGTTGGCATTAAATTGTCAATTTAAATTATTTAATTAAATAAACTAATTAATAACCCCCACCAATGGATGAGGGTTACAGATAGCTTACTTTGTGATTTTGGTAATTACTCCAGAGGCAACTGTCTTTCCACCTTCACGAACAGCAAATCTTTGTTTTTCTTCCATAGCCATTGGGGCAATTAATTTTACATTAAAGGTAACAGTATCGCCAGGCATAACCATTTCTGTTCCTTCTGGTAAAGTTACTTCACCTGTTACATCTGTGGTTTTCATATAGAATTGAGGTTTGTAACCTTTCATGAATGGAGTGTGTCGACCACCTTCTTCTTTTGATAATACATATACTTCAGCTTCAAATTCAGTATGAGGTTTAATGGTTCCGGGTTTAGCTAGAACTTGCCCTCTTTCTACGTCTTCTTTTTTAGTTCCGCGAAGTAATACGCCAGCATTGTCACCGGCTCGGCCTTCGTCTAATTGTTTGTTAAACATTTCAATACCAGTGATAACTGTTTTTTGGGTGTCTTTTAAGCCTACGATTTCAACTTCATCATTAATCTTGACAATACCTCTTTCAATTCTACCAGTTACTACTGTTCCGCGGCCTTCAATTGAGAAGATGTCCTCAATAGGCATTAGGAAATCTTTTTCTACTTCTCGCTTTGGTTCTGGAATATAACTGTCTAAAGCATCTACTAATTCTTGCATTGGTTTGGTAGCTTCTTCATCAGATATATTTTCTAAAGCTTTTAGGGCAGATCCTTTGATAATAGGAATTTCATCTCCTGGAAATTCATATTTCTTTAATAAATCTCTTACTTCTACTTCTACTAGGTCTAATAATTCTTTATCATCAACTTGGTCAACTTTGTTTAAGAAAACTACGATATTTGGTACACCAATTTGCTTAGCAAGTAAGATGTGTTCTCTGGTTTGAGGCATAGGACCATCAGCAGCTGATACAACTAAAATAGCACCGTCCATTTGAGCGGCACCAGTAATCATATTTTTTACATAGTCGGCATGACCAGGACAATCTACATGAGCATAATGTCTCTTGTCTGTTTCGTACTCTACATGAGAGGTGTTAATAGTAATACCGCGCTCTTTTTCTTCTGGAGCGTTATCGATTTGGTCAACTGATTTGTCTTGAGCTGTTTTACCCTTAGAATTTAGATACTTTAGGATAGCAGCGGTTAAAGTTGTTTTGCCATGGTCAACGTGACCAATAGTGCCCACATTTACATGTGGTTTAGAACGATCAAAAGCTTCTGCCATAATTGTTTATAAAAATAATTAAAATTTCGACAAGGTTGATTATAACATAAGCCCTTTTTTTGGCAATACTAGCCGCGTTTGCGAATTACCCCTTTTTTGTGGATAAGTTTTATTATCAAGCAATATTATTAAAAATTTGTCAAAAATGTTACTTTTTTTTACAAAATTTCTTCTTTTCGGACCAGGGACCTTTCTTTTTCTTCCATTTTCCACGTACTTTTACTTTGTATTTTCCCTTTTTCAGGTTATTTTTTAGTACTTTGAACTTTATTTTATTCTTAGTTAGGCCGCTTTTCTTCTTTTTTGTCTTGTATATCTTATATTTTTTAGTCTTTTTCTTATATTTATAGATTTTTAATTGTGCTTGTTTGATTCTGGGCATTTTTCGACACTTAAATATAAGCTTTTTCTCCTTTTTTGCTACTTCTAGGACTTTTCCTTTTTGGGGTAAGGTCCGAAAACTCTCTGGAGAGGAATAATCTGATTCATCTGATACATTAACTGCTTTTAGACGAATATAGTTTTTTTTGCTTGTTTTTAGGCCTTCTAGTGCATATGGGTTGCTTGATATGCTAGCAACACTAGTGGAACCAGAGAAATCTGAATTTTCAGAGTGTTCTAGAGTATAAGTAGCAGTATTATTGAGATCTGTCCATGAAATTGAAGCTGTTTTTGGATTTATATCAGAAACAATAATATCTGTAGGCATGGAAGGGTCAGTGGTAGCAGTTAAACTAGCAGAGTAGGCGCTTTGATATGATTGATAGCTAGATGTAAAAGTATCATAGGCTCGAAAGTAATATGTAGTATCAGGATCAAGGCCAGATAAACTGGTACTAACTTCTGTTAAGGCATCAGTAGTAATTGGACTGGTGAAATTTTCATCTGTGTCATATTGGAGATGATAATTAGTTATAGCACCGCTGGGCGCTGTCCATGACACATCCATGGTTGTGTCTGTAATATTCGAAGCTGTTAAAGATGTAGGAGGATCAGGAACTGGCCTTTCATCTGCACCAATGTCATAGCTAGAATTATATGGACGAGTTTCTTTATCAATGTCAGAAATTAAATAAATAGCAGAATATGCAGATACATCTGCGCCGGCGTCTATGGCTGGAGAAGAATTAGTCAGATGCAAATCTTCTGAACCAGAAGTAATAGACGATAATACTGGATCTGAATCAAGAGAATTGCCATCCAATGCAAGCGCATCATTTTGCCAGTCGGCCAGAGAAGTATAGCCTTCAACATAATAATCTGAGGCACCCATGTAAAAAATATTATTGTCAGAAGTTAAATTATTAAGAAATGCATTACCACTGCTAGAATCTATTATTCCATATTGCCCGGCATCTGTTCCGTAAATAATATTATTCATAAATACATTGTCAGTACCCATGTCCTCCGCCATACTTACCCCACTTCCAGCATCAACATGTACTGCATTATTATAAAATGTATTATTAATTATTGTAGTATCTTGAGCTGTTATATGAATGGATAAAGCATAAGTAAGACTATAATTATAAAAATGATTATTCATTACTAACACCCCACCGCATGAATTTGATATGGCAAATCCAGAACCAGATGCAGAATCTAGAAAAAAATAATTCCCATTTATTATTAAACTTGCAGACGCCAACGATAAATTCCCTGTTACATCGGAAATCATATTATTTAATATTTTTCCATTATTTGACATAGCATAAAATATGCCAAAAGCATGGGTTGTGTCTGAGGTGTCTCCTTCAATAAAACAATTGGATATGGTTACATTTTCTGCAGCATTAACGTAAACACCAAATTTAGAATCACTAAAGGGAGGGTAAATATTAAAACCATCTAGAATAATATGACCGCCTGTGAAAGAAATAGTAAAAGTAGTAAAACCGGTTGAACCGTCAAGAACTGGCGTACCCTGACCTTCCCAGGCTTGGATAGTTATGGGGCTCTCTTCTGTTCCTGTCCAAGCAATAGTTATATCTGTGCCCAGACTATTATCATAAGTACCTGTTACATTTACAATATCGCCAGCTGCAATATCACCAAAGTCTGGTGCACTAAAGGTTTGACAAGGACTACTAGTACTTTTGCAATTAGCTGAATCTGAACCACTATCAAAGTCAATATAATGAGTAGCGGCGTAACTTGGTAGAGTAAATAATAATCCTCCAAATATTAAAAACAAAAATAATACTTTTTTCATAATTATAATGTCTTGGTTTTGGACCATTTGCCGCATTTTGTCTTTTTACCTTTGTAGCAAGCTTTTACTTTTACTTTTTTAATGCCATAACTTGCAAAATCAATCATTTTTTTCTTTTTCTTGGTTTTAAATATTTTTACTTTTTTACCATTTTTCTTCATGCCTTTAATTTGGTATCTAGCTTTTTTGGATCTTTTTAATTTCCAAGATAAAGTATAATTTTCATATTTTAATTTTTTTACTTTGCCTGGTCTGGTTCTAAATTTTTTAGTAGTCCATTCACTTGTATTACTTTTAGACTGATAAGTTTTTACTTTGGCATAATAAGCTTTATTAGCTGTTAGTTTTTTTATCCATTTTTTAGTTTTTGTAACATTTTTATATAATTTTATTTTTTGGCCTTTCAGATTAGTAATTTTTACTCGCGAATATTGGACATTGTCATCACCGGCAATTTTAACTCTTACTTGTTTAGCTTCCCGCTTTTTCCAAGGCACTGTAACAGTGGGGGCGGTCATGGCCATGATAGAATTATAAGCAGTTAAAAGTGTATTTTCTCGGTCAGTTTTATAATAAATATTATGAAATTGCCATGGCCAGTACATAGTTCGAAAGTCACCATAATATCTTACTCCGGCATCAGCCTCACTAGTGGTATATTCACCAGTAACTGCTGTGGCTCCATTGCTGGCAATATTATCAGGCCAATGTTGCATACCAGCTGTTAGACCAGTAAATAAATAATATCCGCCATAATCAAGCAGGGCGCTATTAAAGACTGGCAACAAACTAGCAAAAACATCTAAACCAGTAAAAAAATAATCTGAAGTTAAACCATCGCTAACATAACTAGCTTTTAAATAATCTGAATAGATTGTATCAGTTATAGTAAAGGGAGAATTAGAATCTTTCATATAATAGCCGATATCCTGACCAGAGATAATTAAATTTCCCCCATTATCTAAGTAGGTTTTTATTTCTGTTTGAAAAGCATTGGTTAGGGGAAAATCTCCATTGTGAACAACGACTAAATCAAATTTATCCATGTAATCTGAAGTAGGAATGTTACTAATAACATCAGGAGTGCCAGCAACAGTAAAATTTGTCCAAAATTCTTCTGGATAAGATCGGTTAAAAGTATCCCAGCGCTGATATTTAACGCCATCTGTTACAGAACCATCTAAATATTCTAAAGCTTGAATCCAAAACCAAGAACTATTATTAGAACAAATACCTCTAAAAGCTTCAGCTGTATTAGAAACAAATAAGACATTTGTAAAATCAATATTAACTGTATCGCTGCCGTAGTTACCTGCATTAGCAGTAACTGTGGCTGTGCCCTTGGTATCAGCCGCAGTAATAGTGACAAATGCTTCCCCATCAGCATTAGTAGTGGTACTTGATGTAGATAGAGTTCCGGCAGTAGTAGAAAAACTAACTGTTGCTCCGGAAACTAAATTACCAGCAGAATTCATGACAGTTGTTTTTATCTTGGTAGTACTGACTCCATCAGCTGGAATCTGAGGAAGATACAGATCTGGCAAGTCAGTGCCGTTTTGTTCAGTCCAATTAGCATATGCAACTGTAGAGGTGAAACTTCTACTAGTTGCAACGTCAGCATCAGCCAGACCGCTACCAAAATAGATGTCTGATCCAGAGTCGCCTAAATCTTCGGCTGTAACTCTTATCCAATGTTGGAATTCTTTATGGGTAATATTAGCGTTTCGTTCTTTTACTAAAGCAGCTATTCCAGCCACATGAGGAGAAGCCATGGAAGTGCCACTCCAAGTATCGCCAGATGTGCTACCGCCCAGAGTTGTGCTGTTCACTCGCATACCAGGAGCAGTAACGTCAATTTTTCCATAAGTAGAAAATTCAGCCATGCGAGTTCCCATGTCTTCGTTAGGATTATTTTGGCTGTCTAATTCTTGGACTGCGCCAACTGATATAGTATAAGCAGAAGGATAGGCATAAATAATTTCCGTTTCGTTTCCAGCAGCAGATATTACAATTACGCCGGAATCAATAGCATCTTCTATTGCTTCTCGTAAATAAGTATCTGTATCATTTAAAGAATAATGATCATATTGACCCAGACTCATGTTAATAACATCAGCTCCGTTGTCTTTAGCAAAGTTGATACTTCTTACAATTGAATTAGTAGTACCAGAACCAGAAGTGTTATTAATAGCCTGTAGAGCCATTATTTTTGCATCTGGGGCTACGCCAACTACATCAGCATTATTGTCTTCAGCTGCAACCGTGCCAGATACATGAGTACCATGGCCACCGCCTAAATCATTTGGAGCATTATCATTATTAGAAAAATCATATCCGCCATTTGGGCAGCCACCAGCTATTAACACGCTATTAATTATACAATTACCGCCAGCTGGGCTCCACATATTTCCATCTAAATCTGTATGAGTATAATCTACACCAGTATCAATTATAGCTACTATAGAACCAACCCCTGTATAACCGTTGGTATTATTAGCAGTTTGGGCTTTTACGCCAGCATCATCGTCTACTCCCCAGGGAACAGTTTGGGCAAAAGTATAATAAAGAAAATTTGGTTGAACATGCTCAACAGAAGGATCATCCTGTAATAAATCCATTAACTCTTTAGTTGTTTGATTTTCTTGTCCTCTAAACAATCTAATATTATCTGAACTAATATCATTTTCAGCTAAATGAGATAAATTATATTGATTGGCTATGTTTTCTGGATTATTATTATTTAGTTTTACTAATACTTCACCCTCAACATAACTGGGTTTAGACGTATTATCTAGATCTCCTTGAGTCCCATCTATTCTAGATGCTGCGCTAGCATTGAACCCTAAAAATAAAACTAGAGACAAAACTAGAAATACGCCGATAAATAGTCCTGATAATTTTTTCATATATATTTATTAATATTAATTAATTTTAAATTGACAATAACGAGACCAGGCGCTTTTTTCAGCGTCATAATCAACAGAACGTACTCTAAATTTATATGTGCCGGAATTTAAATAATTTCTAGGAACAACTTTGGAAGTTCGGTAAATTTCTTTCCAAGTAGTTAGTTTTTTTCCTTTTTTGGTTCTGATTTGAATATTGTAATATTTTGCATTTTCGTCTGACGACCACTTTAATTTTTTGGTTTTCTTATGTTTTTTTATTTTAACTTTTCTAATAGCAGTAACATTATTGGAAAGAGCTGAATTTATGCCTAGATTATTTACTGATCGGAGCGCAAAATAATATACATCTTTTTTCGGCATGTTTTTTACTTTCTTTTTTTGAGTAGTATTACCAGGCTTCACACCTTTTGATTGAGTAACAACAGTGGCAGCCTGCCAATTTGTTTCTGTAATTGGCTCGGTGTGATATCTGATATCATAAGTTGATAAATTAGTTCCACTAGGAACTGACCATTGCAAAGTTAAATTTTTCTTTTTATTAGAAATTATTTCTAAATCCTCAATTTCTTCACCAGAAAAATCTTGGCGATATATAATTGGAGCATTTGAGCCAGTCCAGCGCCAGATAACTCGAACAAAATATTGTTTATAAGTATATTGAGAGCTACCATAATTATCAACATTGCCAAAGCCATTTTCAGCCCATGAAACAAATTGGTCATTTAAATAAAGCCATGATTTAACTCCGGTTACTTCACTATTCCCTTCAATAAAAAGATTACCATTAATATTATCTGGATTTAATAACCAGACATTAGCATTGGCTGGAAACTCCGGATAAATTCTTTCCCATGTTTCTCCGTCTTCAGTTTTGTATAACTCGGCTGCCCCGGCATCTCTAGAGGTTCCTACATAAAAAACATTATTTACCACTACTCCATACCCCTCCTCGTTTATAATATCACCAAAGCCGTCTTCATTAACTTGAGTCCAGCTGGAGCCGCCATCGTAACGATAAATCCTAAAACCATCGTCAACGTCTGGTTCTGTAATTATATATAAGTCATTTTTAAATTCTATTAGATCTCCCTCAAAAACATTAGCATCACCAAAGCCATCAGCATTGATCTGCGTCCAATTTTCCATGTCACTGGATTGCCACACTTCTATTCCAGTAATAAAATTTCTGGTGGTAAAATAATAAATGCCATTATATTCTACAAAATCAGCCCAGTAATAATTATTCTTATCACCAAAGCCGCCTGAAATGACCTCTTCCCATGCTACCCCGTTAAGACTTTTCCAAATAGATAGGCCTTCTACCATGTTTGCGAAAACACCATATTCATAATCTCCTATTTTTCCCAGAAATCGAAAACTTACAGCGTTTTCTCCCCCAAAATTAGGGCCATTTACCATTTCCATTGTAGTGCCGTCATAGCGCCAAAGCTGAATTTGATAAGTATTAAAATTAATAATATTAAAATAAAAATAGCCATTTATTTCCCGAAAAGTAGTAAAATTCCAATCATAACTATCACCAGTAAAACCGCCAACTGGGGTAATATTTTCCATCACGCCGTCATTTAAAACCCGATACATTTGCAGACCATCAATATAATTATAAGAACCAACCAACAAATAACCATTATATTCCTGCATGGGAATAAGCCAATAATTGTGGGCATTGTCTATGCCAGCCGCCCCCCACTGCACCCAAGGATTATAATCAGCTAATATATTTGATAAACCAACTGATTTAATATTGTTATTTTTATTTTCTTTTTTTTCTTCCAAAATATTATCTATAATCTCATCTAATTCATTATTTTCCACAATGTCGCTAGCCCCAGATAAAAGGGGCGAGCAAAATATTATTAAAAAAATAATTAAATATTTTTTCATTTATTTTTTGTTCTAAATTTTTTCTTTTTCCATTGATATTTATTGCCGTACTGGTCTATGGTTCGAATGCTGCCTCGATATCTGGTTCCAGTTTTCAGATATTTTTTCTTAATTATTTTTTTTGTGGCAGTAATATTTTTAAATATTTTTTCTTTTTTATAGCCTTTTTTATTTTT
>JBDRII010000023.1:0-2900 GCA_043816085.1 Patescibacteria group bacterium
ATAAATTATCAAGATAAGATTGGGGTGGGTGGAGAATGGTATCCTTATGCTATTTATGATTTAATGGCTGGAGCGCCAATTTTATTTTTAATATTATTGATTGCTTTGTTTTTATTTGGTTTTAATATTAAAAAATTGAAAGCTTTAAATTGGTTTTCGTTTATTTTGTTTGTTGGATTTTTACTGCTGACTTTAAAGTCTAGAAGGTATGTAGAATATTTTGTGCCCCTGGCTGTTTGGTTTTCGGCTGTTACTGTTAGTCCGTATTTGAAATTAGATACAATAATAACAAAAATAAAAAATATTTTAAATTATAAATATTATAAATTGGCCTTGATTTGTTTAGCAGTTTTATTTTTTAGTTTTAGTGTACCAGCTATTGTAGCTTCGGATTTTAAACATAATGATAAAGACTTGAAACGTGGATCTTCTTTTTATAGATTTTCTGCTGCGGGAAAGTGGCTAGAGGAGAATGGGAAAAAAGAAGGTATTGTATTACACAGTGACTGGGATGAGTGGCCACTTTTATTTTTTTGGAATAGTAATAATTATTATATTGTGGGACTGGACCCAACTTTTATGTATAACTATGATGTGGACTTATATTGGAAATGGGTAAATATTACTTTAGGGAAAGAAGAAGACGTTTATAATATAGCAAAAAATGATTTTAATGCTTCATATATTTTATTAGAAAAGGATCACAGAAAAATGGATCGGAACATAATGAAAGATGAACAGATGAAAATGATCTATGAAGATGAAGAAGCGAAAATTTATGAGGTAAACTAAAGCCCTGTACCAAAGGGCACAGGGCGTGAGATAATATTATCTTTAGTAGGTGTACTTAGGCACCGGTTACATTACCCAGTACATTCACGGCGTAACTAGAAATACCCCAAGCAGCTAAAATGATTAATAGGCCAATTACGGCAGCGATTAATAATTTTTTGGCTTTTTCGATTCTTTCTTCGTTTCCACCAGCAGTCATCCATTGAAAACCACCAATTAAGATCATAACAACTGCAACTAAGGCTAGAACGCCCAGTCCCCAGTTAATAATGTCAACAACAATTCTTTCTGGTGACGCATCTCCTACATGAAGATCATCAACTTCATCGGGAAAATATTGGGAAACATCAGCATAAGCAGCTCCTGCGAATCCGAAGAATAAAAATACAGCTACTAAACAAATAGTTAAATAGTTTGAGAATTTTTTTAATTTCATTACTTCACCCCCTTTCGTCAAGATTTTTAATAATTTTTGATATAGCTATATTATACATGTTTTTTGCACAATGTCAATTTGAGGTAATTTTGGATTTATTGACAATAATAATATTATTATGATATAATATTTTTAATATGAAAAAAGGAGTTATTATTTTAAGTTTATTTGGATTATTTTTTGCTCCTGTTTGCATGGCTTATACAGTTAGTTTTGATCCAGGAGGAATTTTAGGTGGTGCTGGCTTACAAAGCGCTGATCCGGCTGATATTATTTTTACAATAATTAATGTTGTTTTGGCATTTTTAGGTGTTATTACTTTAATTTTGGTGATTTATGGTGGTTTTGTATGGATGATGGCTGGAGGAAATGAAGAAAACGTTACTAAAGCCAAAAAAATACTACGAGGGGCAGTTATTGGATTAATTATAGTATTATTATCATATAGTGTTTCCCAATATGTATTTGAAAGATTAGCTAGTGTTACTACTTAAATTATGTCTTTTATTTATCGTAAACAAAAATTGATTAAAATAGTATTAGTATTATTTTTGTTTTTTGCTCCAGCAATAGCAGGTGCTGCTTTACAATATGATCCGGGTAATACTTTTGATGATGGTGAAATAATTGAAGATGCTACTGGGCTAGGTCCAGCTGATCCAGTGGTAGTGGCTAGCCGGATTATTAATGTAGGATTAACTGTTTTAGGTTTATTTACTCTAATTCTAATGTTGTTTGGTGGGTATATATGGATGAATGCCAGAGGTAATGAAGAAGACGTTACTAAAGCTAAGAAGATATTAGAGGGTGCTGCAATTGGATTGATTATAATATTGGCATCTTATGGAGTGGCAAATTTTGTTTTTTATAATATTTGGCGCACAACTGATCCTTATTCTTTAAACCCTTAATTATATGAAAGAGAGCTTTAAAAAAATATTCCCATTTCTATTTACTTTTTTGATTTTATTGTTTCCGTTATTATGTTTGGGGTTAAGTTTTAATCCAGCTGATAGTGGGTATGGAGATATTAACCAAGTTGATTTGGGTAATGCACCTCCTTTGACCGTAGCTAGTGCTGTTGTAAATATTGCTTTGGGCTTTTTAGGAATTTTATTTTTAATTTTAACTATATATGGTGGTTTTATTTGGATGACAGCTTCAGGCAATGAAGAAAATATTACAAAAGCTAAAAAGATATTAACTACAGCAGTGGTGGGGTTAGTAATAATACTGGCTTCTTATGGAATTTCTAGCTTTGTATTTAATTATGTGTCCAATGCTACTGAGGCTGCAGAAACGCCATAAAAATAATATGAAAAAATATTTACCAATAATTATCATTGTGTGTTTACTGATTCTTCCTAAATTATCTTTGGGTGTAGATTTTTTGCCAGGCGATGGGGCAGCTGGAACATTTGATATAGATTTAGGAAATGCGCCTCCTTATATGGTGGCAGCCTTTATTATTAATGGATTACTTGGGTTTTTGGGTTTATTTTCCTTAGTTTTACTTTTATATGGTGGATATATGTGGATGAATGCTCGGGGCAATGAAGAACAGGTTACTAAAGCTAAGAAGATTATTGAGTCGGCGGGTATTGGTTTGATTATTATTCTTTCTTCTTATGGACTAAGTAGATATGTGTTTGATAATTTAGTGGAAATTACC
>JBDRII010000024.1:0-16892 GCA_043816085.1 Patescibacteria group bacterium
TGAAATCTTAAAAATTGAGCAAGAATTAAATATAGACAAAAAACTTCCCGAACTCATAAAACCTACTAATAAATAATACTTACTTGATTTGGTGCTTTTTTTATTATATAATTCATTCTAGTTCTTTTCATCGACCAAAAAACCACCGCCCCTCAAAGAAAGAGGTCACCAAATGTCCGAAACCACCACCCCCCAGACCCAGCCTCAACCCTGGACCAAAGGCCGCATCGCCTGTTTCATCGCAGTTGTGCTCTGCTTCGCAAGCATGATCGTAATGGGGCTAGATGCGTTCCTTTTCCACTGGCTCGAACTTGGGGGCAGAACAATCCTGGTTCTCATCACTGCTGTTACCGCCCTCCCGGCCTTCAAATTCGCATTATGGAGGTAGGCGAAATGCCCAGCACCACAGAAACCCAGCCTCAGACCCAGCCCTGGACCAAAACCCGCGTCGTCTGCTGCATCGCCGTCGTACTCTTCGTCGCAAGCACGCTCCTAGCGGTGATCGATACGTGGTACTTCGACTGGCTCGGACCTGATGGCAGAGCGATTCCTTACCTGGTCGCCTTCATCTGCTTCATCCCGGGCGCTAAATTCGTACATAGCCTGAAAAGGAGGTAACAGGTGCACACCGCACCAATTGGTCGAGACCCACCATCGCAGTCTGCTGACAAAGTCTTGAGCTACACCGTCCAGCGATTTCGATGGTGTAGTTCAATTATTATTGTTTTAAATATTATCTTAAAAAAATCTTAAACTTTTCGTTGACAAAACAGAAAGAATTAGATTTAAATAAAATAAAAAATACCTATGATATTTAAACGAAAAAATACTAAAGAAGTAATTCGAGATGGCTTTACTGCCCACATTTATAATTCTAAAAAAGAATATCCTGCTTTGGATACTATCCTTGTAGATTGTCACACATCTCATAAAAAAGTATATGTGAAAGAAAGCCATCGTGTTTATTTTGTAATAGAAGGCAATGGTACATTTGATGTTGGGGATGAAACTTATGAAGTAACCAAAGAGGACGTTATTGTAATTGAACCAAAAGTTAAATATGCTTACAAAGGAAAAATGAAATTATTTGAATTAAACTTTCCTTCAACTAGTAGTGATGATGAAGTTGCTGCTGACTAATATGAAAGATCCCAAACAACATTCAGCTGAACACATACTTTCATCTGCTTTTAAGCAATTATTTGATTCAAATATAATCGATTCAAGGTTTAAGGGCAATAAAGTTAGATGTGATTTTAAAATCAACAGTGAAATTCCTTTGGAACAGATTATTGAACAGGCTGAAACAAAAGCAAATGAAATAATTAGTCAAAATCATGAAATTACATTTGAGGAAATAAGCGTTGAAGAAGCAAAAAAGCTGTATGCAATGCATCGTTTGCCCGAGGGAATTGAAAAAGTTAGAATTATTCATATTGGAGATGATTCTGCCACGCCTTGTCGTGGAAAACATGCCCAAAATACTTCAGAAATTGGCAAAATAAAAATTAGAACCTCTAATCTAATAAAACCGGATATAATTAGATTGACTTTTGTTATCGAATAACAGCCAAGTATAAAACCTCTTGAAAATTAGTAAAAAATAAAGTAAGGTTGGAATGTATAAATTTAATTAATATAGATTATTTCATGAATGAAGAAAAAATAAAATTAAAAGCCGTTGCTTTTGCGAAAAAGGAAAGAAAACGCATTGCCAATGAATTAACAGATCTAAAATTTTTTCATCCAGATAAAATACCCATTTCAGTTTTTATGGCAGGATCGCCAGGTGCCGGCAAAACAGAATTTTCCAAAAATATCATATCAATTCTTGAACGAAAAAGCGATCGTCATGTCATTCGTATTGATGGCGACGATCTTCGTTCTCAACTTCCAGGCTATACTGGAGCTAACTCATATTTATTTCAAGGAGCAATTTCTCTTATTATAGAAAAAATTCATGATTTTGTCTTAGCAAAAAAACAAAGTTTTATTCTTGATGGAACTTTTTCAAAATATAAAATTGCAGAAAAAAATGTGATGCGTTCATTAAATAAACAACGTCCCGTATTCATTTTTTATGTTTATCAAAACCCCAAAACTGCTTGGTATTTCACTGAGAAAAGAGAGAAATCCGAAGGAAGAAATATACCTAAAAAAGCATTTATTGAACAATTCTTTGGAGCTCAAAAAACAGTAGAGCAAATAAAAAATAAATTTAAAAAAAATGTTACTGTTGTACTCTTAAAAAAAGACTTCAAAAAAAATACCGTCGATAAAATCGTGGAAATTCAACCAACAGAGCAGTTGATTGACAAATACCTAAAAGAAAATTATACTAAAAATGAATTAGAAAAAATATTATGAAAAAATTTAAATTATTTGCAAAAAATAAAAAAGAACAGCCTACCGACGGATTTGCTGGTTTTTTATTGCATGCCTCAGATAAAGAAAAAAAAGAAAAATTTAGAGAAGCAGCAAAACGCGCAAACAAGGATCAGCGAATATTGGTGAACGATATCAATAGAATTCATAATAAAACTATTTAACCAAATATAATCATACTAAAAACATAACGAAAAAATATTTTTTTCTTTTTTTATAGTATGTATTTATTTTAAAAATTGAGTATGAATTCAAAAAAATCAAACAACAAATACATCCTCAAACTTAAAAAAGGTGAAGAAGTGATTGAGACGCTGACAAGGTTTTGTGAGGACAACGATGTTAAATCTGGTTCCATTACAGGCATTGGCGCAACAGACAATGCCACTTTAAATTACTTTGACCTAGAAAAAGGGGACTACATCCCAAAAAAGTTTAGTGGTAAAAATTATGAAATCCTTTCATTAAATGGTAATATTACTTTAGTGAAAGACAAAGTAAAAGACAAACCTTTTGTGCATATCCACATCACTTTAGGGGATTCAGATTACAATGTATTTGGCGGGCATCTGGTTTCTGCTGATATATCCGTCACCTGTGAGATAATAATAAATGTAATTGATGAGACGATTTATAGGAAGATGGATGAGGGGTTTAAGCTGAATTTTTTAGATTTATAAATAACTATATAAAAAATATGGGAAAAATAAACGTTCCAATAATAAAATGCGACCCAAGTAACGATGCAGAAACAATTCTCGCATTAGCAAAGGGCGCTGATGCATTGATTATGGAGGCATTTGGAACCGGTCAAACTCCACTCGATCTAGCTGATGCTTTTAAAGAAATAATTGAGGGGGGAACTCCTATTTTTACTTTAAAAGAAGGCGGTGGCACAGAGCATGGAATCGTAAAACGTGATGATTGGGAATTAAATCCAGCAGCTGTTAAGGTGGGTGTTATTCCTATTGAAAAAATAAATTATAATAACTGGCGAGAATTATTTGATGCAATATCTGAGGAAATTGAAGCTGGAAAAACAGGAACAGAATTAGGAGAAGCCATTAGAGAAAGATTTTCCTATGGTCCAGATGAAACAAAGCCTATTCCTGAATGGGGAAAACCAGGTAGTCCTGAAGCGAGGAAAAAAAGAATGGGTCGTAAATAAGCTAAATATTGATTTATCTGCTATAATTAGCATATGAAAATAACATTTTGCGGGGCAAATCAGGAGGTTACAGGATCATGTCATTTAGTTGAAACTGGTTCAACTAAGTTTATTGTTGACTGTGGTATGTTTCAGGGCCGGAAAATGGCTGATGATAAAAACCACGAAAATTTTCCCTTTGACCCCAAAGAGCTTGATTTTGCATTATTAACCCACGCCCACATCGACCATTCTGGCCGGCTGCCAAAACTAGGCAATCTTGGTTTTAAGGGAAAAATATATGGTACTCATGCTACATGTGATTTTGCTAAAATTTTATTAGCAGACAGCGCCCATGTTATCCAAATGGAAGCCAAGCGTTATAAAAAACCAGTACTATACGAAGAAAAAGACGCTCAAAAAATAAATACGCAATTCGAAGGAATTAATTATAATCAAAAAATAAAGATTAATGATGAAGTGGAAATTCAATTTAGAGATGCCGGGCACATATTAGGGTCAGCTATTATTGAGGTCTGGGCAGAAGGCAAAAAAATTGTCTTTTCCGGGGATCTAGGCAATCCACCTGTTCCTATATTAAACCCCACTGAATACATAAAAGACGCTGACTATCTATTAATTGAATCTACTTATGGAAATCGGGTTCATGAAGATAGCCGCTCCAGGCAGCTACTTCTAGCTTCAGCCATTTATGAAGTAGCCACAATGAAGGGCGTTTTAATGATCCCGGCTTTTGCCATGGAAAGAACCCAAGAAATATTATATGAACTAAACACCCTGGTTGAAAACAAAGACATTCCCCCTATTCCCATTTATATAGATAGCCCTCTAGCTATTCGGGCTCTTAAAATTTTTAAACGCCATGAGTCTCTATTTAATATCGAAGCTACCTCATTAATTGATTCTGGTGACGACATTTTTAATTTTCCTCGTCTAAAATTAACTGAACCTACTCAAGAATCAAAAGATATATTAAATACTCCAAATCCTAAGATAATAATAGCCGGATCTGGTATGTGCCACGGTGGACGAATTATGCACCATTTAAAAAACTATCTTCACTTGCCAAATTCTCAAGTATTAATAGTTGGTTATCAGGTTAATGGGTCGTTAGGCAGACAGCTTTTAGATAAAGAAAAACAAGTTAAAATTCATGAGAAAAAAATAAACGTAAATGCTAAAGTCAGAGCAATTGGTGGATATTCTGCTCATGCCGATCAAGATAAACTATTAAATTGGCTATCTCATTTTGATAAAACCAAGCTTAAAAACGTCTTTATTGTTCATGGTGAAGAAGAACAATCAAGAATATTAGGCCAATTAATAGACGCTAAACTAAAAATACCAAACTCTATTCCTAGCCAATCTGACAGTATTGAATTATAATCAATATATTATTAATAATTAATAAAAAAATATGGGTAAAATTGCCAAAACATTAACCGGTACAGCCGTAGCTGCTTCAGTTGCTGCTGCCGTAGTTATTTTTTTCACTTCAACCAAAAAAGGCCAAGAAACTGGCAAAAAGATCAAAGAGCATGCTACTGAACTTGGTAAAAAAATATCTGAAGAACTAGATAAATCAAAAGTTCTTTCAAAGAAAAAATATGAAGAAACCGTTGATAAGGTTGTAGAAGAATATGGAGCAGACAAAAAATTGGCGCAAAGCGTACTAAATCTAATTAAAAAAGACTTAAAAAAACGTTGGAGCGACGTTGAAAAACACACCAAGCCAATCACAAAAACACGAAAAAATCACAAAAACACGAAAAAATAAGATGTTTACTGGAATTGTCCAGAAATCTTCAATAGAAAGCATTTCTAAAAATCAAGTTTGTATAAAAAAACCTAAATTTAAAATTAAACTAGGGGATAGTATTAATATTAATGGAATCTGCTCTACTGTAGAAAAAATTACTAAAAACTATTTTTGTGTTTCCTACATGGAAGAGACCCTCAAACTAACAACTGCTAAAAATTGGAAAATTAAAGATGATATTAACATAGAAAAAAGCTTAACTTTAAATGACTTAGTTGGCGGACATTTAGTTTCTGGGCATATTGATTGTACTGGAATAATAAAAAATATAACTAAAAATCAAAATAGTTTGATTTTAAAAATAGATTATCCCAAAATTTATAAAAAATATATTATAAAAAAAGGATCAATATCTATAAATGGAGTTAGTTTAACTATAATTGATGATCTATCAGTTAGCTTGGTTGAACATACTATAAAAAATACAAATTTGAAAAATCTAAAAAAGGGGAGTAGGGTAAATTTAGAATTTGATTTAATAGCCAAATATTTAGCCAAATTAAATGCCTAAAATTGGAATAGTAAAAAGTAATTTTAATAAAGACATTACTGATAACATGCTAAAGCAAGCCATTGATTTTTTAGATAGCCTGCCTGCCGGCAAGGCAGGTAAAAAAATAGAACATCAAATAATAGAAGTTCCCGGCGCATTTGAGATTCCACTAGCCTTAAAAAAAATGATAGATTCAAATAAATTTGACTGTTTAACCACTATTGGCTGCCTTATTAAAGGACAAACCAAACATTTTGATGTAATCGCAAATTCTGTTACTGAGCAAATTTCCAATTTATCTGTTAATAATAATATACCTATAGCCTTCGGTATAATTACTGCAAATAAACGAAGTCAAGCCCTAAAAAGGACCAATCTAGGGCTACAAGCAACTAAAGCCTCTATTCAATTATATGAAAATATTAGAAAATTTTGAAAAAATAAAACCAACACTTTCTGGTTATATTTACACTGATAGTAATCATATAATTATTGAAGCTTTATTTGGTTATTTTACTATGGAATCCCAGCCAGATATTTACAAAATAGATAAAAAAACTAAAGAAATTATAGATGTACAGATTAAACCTCAAGATTTTATGGTTATAAAAAAGGGAAAAAAAATAAAACATAAAAAAATTCGCGTAAAACAAATATTTTCTCAAAAACTTACAGACAACCAAATTTCAGAAATATTAAAAAATTATAAAAAGCCCAATAACTTAATGGCCTGGGCTTTCCAAAAAAAGAAACTATTTTTTATGGATGTAGGGGAGGGTGACAAAAAAAGTGGTTCCCATGTCCTCCTTTGACTCAAACCAAATATTACCGTCATGCTTGTTTATAATATCTTTAGCTAAATAAAGACCCAGGCCCGATCCTTCAGTTTCTACTTTCATTACATTTTTACCTCTGAAAAATTTAGTAAATACATAATTTTTCTGCTTTTCTGGAATACCAATACCATCGTCTTTTATTTTTATTAATAACAATTTATTACTTTCTTCCACAGTAATATCAATATGTCCCTTTGGACTTGAATATTTAATGGCATTTTCTATTAAGTTTATAATAGCTATTTTTAGCTTTTTAGAATCACAAGCTATTTCTGTTTTTAATTCTTTTGTTCTTTTAACTCCAACATCTAGTTTCTTTTTAATTATTACCTCATTATTTTCTTCAATAATTGTTTTAATCATTTGGTATAAATCACATTTCTCAAATTTATACTGAAATTTCTGCTCTTCTAAAGAAGTGATATCTAAAAGATCATTGATTAACCTAATCATCCGTTCACTATTTTCCAAAGCCCGGCTTAAAAAATGCTTTTGTTCTTTTGTTACCTTCCCCATATCACCCTGATGCACCATATTTATCACCCATTTTATTCCAGCCATTGGCGTTCGAAGTTGATGAGCGGCAATAGATAAAAACTCACTTTTTTGTTTATCCAATTCTTTGGTTTTAGTAAGCTCTGTTTTTAATTCTTCATGAGTCCGGTTAATATCCCTTCCCATTCTATTAAATGTTTCGCTAAAAACCCCTATCTCGTCTTTTCTTTTTAAATCAATTTTAACAAAATTTCCTTTACCAAACTCTTCAGCAGCTTCTATTAATTTATTAATTGGTTTAGTAATGTTACTTCTAATAAATATAATCAAAAATATAACAATTATTACTATCCCAGATAAAACAATTACTAAATAAATTGTGATTCGATCAGCTGTTTGGCTTATTTTTTCATTAGAATCTTGTATTTCCTGAGATACTTTAGCAGAAAGTTCAGAATCCACAAAAAGCATGAAATCATTTTTAGTAGAAATTACAGATTCTAATTTTTGGTCTACTTCATCTGAATTTGGATCCTGTTCATAAGTTTGAATCAAATTATCTAATTCTGTATTAATGTTTACTAATTGCTCATTAAAGCTTTGCACAAATTCAAAATCTTCTTCAGTGTATCCAACCTCAAAAAGGGTTATTTCTGCTTCAATTGCTTGTTTAAAAGCTATGTTATACAAATCTTTACTAGCAGTGTCGCCAGTTAAAATATAGTCATAAACCGCAAAAAAGGACTCTTCTAGCTTGTCCTTTAAAGTAATGGTTGCTTCTAAGGTAGGTAATGATTTTTCCTCTAATTCAGAAAAGCTTTGTTCTACATCTGATATTGTAGTAAAGCTTAAAAACCAAGAATTTGCTAATATATACAACAACAATGTAAATATAAATATTAGCTTATACTTTATTTTTATGTCTTTTAAAAAATTGAAAAAATTTTTCATATATAATGTATTTATTATAACACATTGAGCTAGATATATAAATATGTTATAATCAATTTACCTAAAAATTAAGTAATATAAATTAATATGCCAAATCCAAACCATCCAAATGACAAGGGACCAAATGACCCCATTGATATCTTTGCTGACCAAAAACCAGAACAAGCACAACCAGGGCCTCAAGCAGCCCCACCTCAAACACAAGCTCCAAAACCTGAACCAACTATTCAGCAAACTATTCTTACTCCAAAAGAGCAAGAGGAATTATTTAAAAGAGAAAAATTATCAACTTTACAAAAAATCATTTTAATTGTAATTTCTATTTTAGTAATTGGTGCACTTGTTGGTGGAGGAATTTGGTTATATTTTGCTCTAACTAGCACTGATTCAACTGAAACCAACACCAACGCCAATACTAATACTGTAAACGAAAACACAAATGCCGTTACTGTTAATGAAAATGAAAATACTAATACAAACACAAATACAGATCCAAACAAAGACACAGATAAAGATGGATTAACTGACGCGGACGAAGCTAAATACGGCACTGATAAAAACAAAAAAGACACAGACGGAGATGGCTATAATGATGGTGAAGAAGTAGAAGGCGGATATAATCCCTTAGGTGAAGGCAATCTTTAATAAAAAATATTTCATTACTTCAATTCTTTTAATTGGTTTTTGTTTTCCTTTAATAACAGAAGCCAAATTATTAAAATCCCAAAAAGTTGATAAAATTACAGCCCAGGAAAAAGGAATCACAGTCTCAACTAAAAGATTCAACGTGGCTATTCCAGCTGGTGTTATTGATGAAAATTTCAAGGTTAAAATTAGAAAACCCAAAAAAACTCTAAAAAATAAATCAAAACATACTTTAATTAGTCCTTCTTTAAGATTAGAGATTTATAATAATAATATTGCTGATCAAAACTTAGAAGAACCAATAACAGTACGCTATAAATATTCACCAAAAAGCAATAAGAAAAAATTTCTTGCTTATTTTGATAGAAGTACTAGAAAATGGAAAAAATTAGAAACCCGTTTAGACAAAGACAATAATTATGCTTATGCTAACATTTATTTTCCTTATATTAGATTGGCAGTATTCGAACATTTCAAAAAAAAGGAACTTCCCCAAAAAATTCCAAATTATTCAGATTTTCCCTATTCATTAGATTCAGCCGCCGCTGTAGTAATAGATGCTAATTCAAAAAAGGTTTTGTTTAATAAAAATAAAGACCAACAAAAATCTATTGCATCTTTAACTAAAATAGCAACTGCTTTAACTTTTCTAAACACAAACCCAAATCTTAATGATGTCTTTACTTATCATTCGTCATATGACCGCGAAGGCGCCCGATTATTTATTAAAGAAGGGGAGACCCTTACATTTAGAGATCTTTTTTACGTAATGTTATCAGGATCAGCTAACAACACTGCAATCTCCCTTTCTAACGCAACTAATTATTCTTCAAGTGAATTTATATATCAAATGAATGCTATTGCATCTGATTTAAATCTTCATAAAACCCAATTTGTAGAGCCAAGCGGTCTAAATGAAAATAATATGTCGACTGCCCATGAATATGCCAAACTAGCCAAACAAGCTTTAAAAGAAATGGACATTTTACAGGCTTCTACCACCAAAACTTATGAATTTAGCACCATAAATACCAATGATTTTCATCGAATTGTAAATCTCAACAAATTATTATATACTGATTTATACGTTACAGGTACAAAAACAGGATTTACTTATGAGGCATTATACTGTTTAATGGTAAAAGCTAAATCTGGTGATGAAGAAGTAATAGCAGTAATTTTAGGCAACCCCAACTCACAAGATCGCTTTGACGAAACATATGACCTAATCAACTGGGCATTTAACAATTACGATTGGTAATTAATAATTATATAAAATATATGGAACAACTAAAAAGATTAATCGAACGTCCATTATTAGCCGGTTTTGTATCAGCTATAATGGTAATAACATATTGTGGTGTTATTGTAATGTTTTTTTATTTAGCCGGAGAAGTTTTTCCTACTACTGAAGAAAACTTTTTTTTAATGGCATTTATGTTAGTGCTTTTTGTTTTATCAGCTGCTGTGTGTGGAATTCTAGTTTTTGGTGTACCAATTTTCTATCTAATCCAAAAAGAAATTAGAAAAAGTGGACTCTACATGGCCTCAAACCTTATAACTTTTGTATTATTTTTAGTTATTGTAGCCAATGCTATTTTACTAAATCAAATGTTGAAATAAAATATTTATGTATTCTAGTATCTGTTGTTAGTTCTGGATGAAAACTGCAACCCAAAAGCATACCCTGTTTAACCATGACAGGGTCTTTTTTGCCTGCCTTGCCGGCAGGCAGGTATCTAGCCAAAATCTCGACTTCTGGACTAGTTTTTAAAATTCTAGGTGCACGTATAAATATTCCGTGAAAATCTTTAAATTTTGTTGAAGTTATTTTATCTTCAAAAGAATTGATATTGCTGCCATAAATATTTCGTTTCACTTTAATATCCATTAATTTAAGTGAAAATTCATTATCTACTTCTTTAGCTAACAATATTAGCCCAGTACAAACCCCCCAAATAGCTAAATCTTTATTTGCGCGTTTTTTTATCTCTTTATCTAAACCTGTTTGTTTTAATAAATAACCATTAGTAGAGCTTTCTCCACCAGGAATAATAAGACCATTAATTTTGTCTAAATCGTTTTTAGTTCGTACTTCTAAATTTTTTACTTTAAGCTTATCTAAAATTTTTATGTGTTCAATAAACGCGCCCTGAAGTGCCAGTACTCCGATCATATTCCTCTTTTTGACATTTTTACCTCCAATACATCAATTTCTTGACCCTCCATGGCTTTACCCAAATTTTCTGAAACCTTAGCCAGCTTTTTTGGGTCATTATAATATGTTACAGCCTCTACTATAGCTTTGGCTCGTTTTAAAGGATCGCTTGATTTAAATATTCCACTGCCTACAAACACACCATCCACACCAAGCTGCATACAAAGGGCTGCGTCAGCCGGTGTGGCAATGCCCCCAGCTGCAAAATTCACTACCGGCAATCGACCTAGTTGTTTAACTTTTTTCAATAATAAAACTGGAATTCTATATTCCCGTGCCAATTTTTGTAAATCCTTTTCGCGTTTTTTCGATAAATTTGCGATTTCGCGATTCAGGGTGTTTATATGCAGCACTGCCTCTACTATATTTCCTGTTCCAGCCTCACCTTTAGTTCGAATCATAGCAGCCCCTTCATTTAGCCTTCGAAGAGCTTCACCTAAATTTCTACAGCCACACACAAAAGGTGCGTTAAATTTTGTTTTATCTACATGATTCTCTGTATCAGCTGGAGTTAGAACTTCACTTTCATCTATATAATCAATACCAATGGCTTCTAATATTTGAGCTTCCACAAAATGCCCAATTCTAATCTTGGCCATAACTGGAATACTAACAGCCTTAATAATTTCTTTAATCATTTTTGGATCAGACATTCTAGCCACGCCTCCATCTTTTCTAATGTCTGCTGGTACACGTTCTAAAGCCATTACAGAACATGCTCCGGCTTTTTCAGCCAATTCAGCCTGTTTGGGGGTAACCACATCCATAATCACTCCACCCTTTAGCATTTGAGCCAACCCTGCCTTTACTTTAAAAGTTGCTTTTTTCATAAAAAATATTAATTAATACTTCAAGATAATATCAAATAATTGAAAAATAATCAATATTAAGTTATAATTTGCTTATGAAAAAACTTTTTTCTTTTTTAATTATCCCTTTAATTATTTTTACTTTTGGTTGTACTGAAAAAATTAAAGATGAAAAAATTGACCAAAATAATATGCAATATAATTGGTCAACCATGAATGAAGGTCCATATAATGATATAATTTCTTTTGCTACTAGTACTGATTTATTAAACTGGACAGATACGGAAACTATTCTATGTGAACATTGTTCTGTGGGTGATGCCATTTACAAAGATGGTGAAATTTATTTTTATTTTGTAGATGTCTCTGAAGATGGCGTAGCAGAAAAATTAGGTTTAATTACTTCAGATGATAATGGCTTAACTTGGTCAGAAAAACAATTTATTACAATTGAGGGAATAGGAGATAAAGCAGCCGTAGATCCATCTCCACTTTTAGAGGATAACGGGCAAATACGGCTTTTTTATTTTGACATTGAGGAAGAAAGATCAAGTGGCGCTCGCCCAGGCACAACCGGAGCAACTAACAAAATTTATTCAGCTATTTCAGATGACGGTCTGAATTTCACCGAAGAAGAGGGCGTTAGATTTGAATATGAAGGAATATTTGATCCTGATGTTATTAAGGTAGGGGATGAATATAAAATGTACACCGGCGATATCATGGGAAACAGTGTTTATTTAGCCACGTCTACTAATGGCCTAGACTTTGAATATGAAGCCCTAGTATACACCGAAGGTGCAATTCCAGAAGTATTTTATACAGGAGAAAATTATTATTTATTTACTGGTGGCATAGATATTTCAGAGTCTTTAGACGGAACCAGATTTACTAAAACAACTAATCGATTTGAATCTAATATTTCTATGCTAACAGCCGACCCCTCTGTAATTCAATTAGACGACGAATCTTATATATTATTCTACAAAACCTCAAAAATGGGTCCAGAATTTAACAATAAACCATCACCCCCATCACCAGCATTATAATTATTAAAATTATTCTATTTAATTAATCTAATAATATAATCTTTATGAAAAATAAATTATTAATCACTATTATCATAATACTAACAATCCTTATTCTCGTGTCAGTGATAATTTTTAGCATGATTTCAAAAGACAACTACGACGAAAAACAAGTTAAGCTACAAAATTTAAAATATACAGATAATATAGCTGTAATATTTTTTGAAAATTATCCCGAAACTGAAATAAATTTTTCTAATGCTGATAAAACCAAAGGAAACTTTAAAATAGAACAAGATAATATCAGGCTAAGTCTAGATATTCCTTTTAAAGGCAATGATTATTATTTAACTTGCACTGAACTAGGAAATCCTCATACATTGAAATATGAATTAACAAAAAAGAAAGAGATCCGAAAAGACATTAATGCTGAAAACTGTTTTAAATAATCAAATATCAACAATCTTCCTCACACTAAAGTGTGATGGCAGCAAGAAAAGATGAAAAAACAGAAAATAGCAGTAGCTATGAGCGGGGGAGTTGATTCATCTGTCGCTGCCATATTACTTAAAAAACAGGGTTATGATGTTTTTGGTGTATTCATGAAATTTTGGTCTGACCCAAAACTTGACCCAAAATCAAATTGTGAAAATAAATGTTGCTCAGAAGAATCTCGGCTAAATGCCATGCGCGTCGCTAAAAAATTTAATTTTCCTTTATATACAATCAACGTAAAATCTGACTTTAAAAAATTAATAGTCGATTATTTTATTAACGGCTATGCTTCTGGCATCACGCCTAATCCTTGCGTTGCCTGCAACAAATTAATTAAATTTGATATTTTACTAAAAAAAGTAAAAAAATTAGGGGCCGCTAAATTAGCCACTGGTCACTATGCCAAAATATTAAACAAAAAAAATAAATATTATTTATATAGAGGCTTGGACGAAAAAAAAGATCAATCATATTTTTTATATAATCTAAGCCAAACCCAACTAAAAAATATTTTATTTCCCTTATCAAATTATAATAAAGATCAAATCCGAAAAATTGCTACTAAACATAAAATACCCCAAGCTAAAATAAAAGATTCTCAAGATATTTGCTTTGCTCCTAGGAAAAACCATGAAAAATTCTTAAAAAAATATATTCCTAAAAAATATTTAAAACCAGGAAATATTATTAATTTAGATGATGGAGAGGTATTAGGAAAACATGATGGCTTGCCATTATTTACATTTGGCCAAAGATCTGGGCTAAAAATTGGCGGAACAGGTCCTTATTATGTAATTGATTTTAATAAAAATAAAAATGAATTACTTGTATCAAAAAATTCTAATCATCCAAATTTACTAAAAAATGAATTTAAAATAAAAAATATTAACTGGATTTCAGAACAACCCAAAACTAATATTAAATATAATTGCCAAATTAGATATCAAGCCAAACCAGTAAAAGCAACAATTAGTAAAGACACGCCGCGACGTGTTTTACTAGATAAAAAACTTCGAGCCATTGCCCCAGGCCAAAGCGCCGTATTTTATAAAGGAAGAACTGTTTTGGGTGGAGGTGTAATTGCAAATATTTGAAGGCGAAGATCGCGATCTTCGCCTTCTTGAACTATTTGTCAAAATATATTACTATTTATTAATATGATTACTAACCAAGAACTACGACAAAAATTTTTTAAATATTTTGAATCAAAAGGACACGTAAAAATTCCTTCTGCTTCTTTAGTTCCCGAAGGCGATCCAACTGTTTTGTTTACCACAGCTGGCATGCACCCGCTTGTTCCTTTTTTAATGGGCGAAGAGCATCCTGAAGGAAAACGGCTATGCAATATCCAAAAATGTATTAGAACTTCAGATATTGATGAAGTAGGGGATAAATGGCATTCTACTCTTATTGAGATGCTAGGTTTTTGGTCTCTGGGCGATTATTTTAAAAAAGAAGCCATAGAATTTTCATTTGAATTTCTAACAGACCCAAAATGGTTAGGCATCGATAAAAATAGACTATCAGTAACTGTGTTTGAAGGAAATAAACAAATTCCCAAAGACGAAGAATCAGCCATGCAATGGAAAAGATTAGGCATTGAAGAAGACCGAATTTATTTTTATGGTCGGGAAGAAAACTGGTGGGGCCTACCAAATGATAAAGGACCATGTGGCCCAGATACAGAAATTTTTTATGATACTGGCGCAAAAGAATGCGGACCCAAGTGTGGACCAGCTTGCTCCTGTGGTAAATACACAGAAATTTGGAACAATGTATTTTTAGAATATGAATGTCAAAATGGAAAATACTTACCTCTTAAACAAAAAAATGTTGATACTGGAATTGGTTTGGAAAGATTACTGGCAATTTTAAACAACAAAAAAGAAATTTACGAAACAGAATTATACCAACCAATAATTAAAAAAATTCAAGAACTAGAATCTATTTCCGAAGATACTTCCGAAGAAATTATTGCTGATCATATCCGTGCTAGTGTTTTTATGATGGATGATGGAATATCTCCGTCTAATCTAGACCAAGGATATATTTTAAGAAGATTATTAAGACGAGCCATGAGGCATGGGAAAAAAATAGATATTGAAGGTAAATTTTTAAAACAATTAGCTGAAGTAGTTATTGCCACAAATAAAAACTTTTATCCAAATTTAGATGATAATAAAGATTTCATTTTTGCTGAAATTGAAAAAGAAGAAGAAAAATTCCAGCAAACTTTGGAAAAAGGTTTAAAACAATTAAGTAAAATTATAAAACAATTACAGCCCGGAAACCAAATTAAAGGAGATGATGTTTTTCATTTATATGATACCTATGGCTTTCCCTTAGAACTAACCAAAGAATTAGTCCAAGAAAAAAAATTCACCATAGACGAAGAGGGATATATAAGAGCCTTTAAAATTCATCAGGAAAAATCTAGATCAGGTTCAAAAGAAAAATTTAAAGGAGGTCTAGCCGATGATACAGAAACTTCAAAAAAATATCACACTGCCACTCATTTATTGCATCAGGCTCTAAGAGAAATATTAGGAAAACACGTTGAACAAAAAGGCTCAAATATCACTGCCGAAAGGATGCGTTTTGATTTTACTCACTTCGAAAAAATGACACCAGAACAAATATCTGAAGCAGAAAGCCTGGTAAATAAAAAAATCAAAGAACAAATCACTATTTCTTGCCAAAATATGCCTTTAAAAGAAGCAGAAAAAATAGGAGCAATTGGTCTTTTTAAAAACAAATATGGTGACAATGTAAAAATCTACGAAATAGGGGAGTTTTCCAAGGAAATCTGTGGTGGTCCACACGTAGAAAACACAGGAAAACTGGGCACATTTAAGATATTAAAAGAGAAATCCGCTTCTGCGGGTATTAGAAGGATAAAAGCTGTATTGGAATAATTTTCCACAAGTAACTCATTATATTCTTGACATGTTTATGGGATATCTTTATAATAGCTTTTGTAATTAATTTGTTTGTTTTACAAGAATTTGTCTAGATCCTCAGAAAAATAATTTACATTTTTTGAGGTAAATTCTGGAGGAATCAATCAGAATTTATTTTTTTATGCCAAAAAAGGCGACTACTAACAAAAAAGGATTTATTGAAATGGAAGGCACAGTGGAGGAACTGCTGCCTAATGCCACTTTTAAAGTTACCCTGGAAAATGGTCATGAAATCTTAGCCCATTTATCAGGAAAAATGCGCATGCATAAAATTAGAATTATGCCTGGCGACAGTGTAACCTTGGAAATGACACCCTATGATTTAAGCAAAGGACGAATAACCTATAGAAACTAATTTATGAAAGTAAGATCAAGTGCGAAAAAAATCTGTAAAGACTGTAAAGTAACCCGTCGCAAAGGAAGAGTGTTCGTAATTTGCAAAAACCCCAAACATAAACAAAGACAAGGATAATATATGGCAGCTAGAATTGCAGGAGTAATACTCCCAAATGAAAAAAGAATCGAAATTGCTCTGACCTATATTCATGGTATTGGTAATACTTCAGCTATTAAAATTTTAAAAGATACTA
>JBDRII010000025.1:0-4453 GCA_043816085.1 Patescibacteria group bacterium
TGGGATAAAAATTACGAAATATTTTTCTACTCAGTTGTACTAACTATATTAATAACTCTTATTGGAATATTTCACGAAAAATTACATTTAGAAACTAGTGTTATTTCTGGTCTTACTCTTGTTGGTGCTTTGCATATTCTAGGCGGTCACGTCTCCGTTGGGGCGACTAGATTATATGATTTTTGGTTTATTCAAGATATTTTCAAATATGATAATCTTGTTCATTTTATCGCTTATTATGTAGTAGCTTTAGTTGCTTATAGTCTCTTATATCCACATTTAGATAAAAAAACCAAGCACAATTGGTTTTTGCTCGGCTTTTTGGTTTTCTTAATTGCCATGGGAGTTGGCGCTGGCGCTGAAATTACAGAATTATTCGCAGTTATGCTTTTTGATGCTAGCACAGCAGTTGGAGATTATTATAATAACGCCTTTGATTTAGTGTTTAATTTATTAGGTTCAATTTCCGCTTGTATTTATTTAATCATCTATCATAATATTGGGCACAAAAAAAGGAATAGTAAAAAATAAACAATGAAAAAAATAATTATTTTATTATTAATAAGTCTAACAATTATTGGCTGTACTTCAAATAATAATATAAATGAAAAACAAGTTATTGTTAATGAAGTTTTAGAATTAAAAAATATTGAAATGCAAAACAAAGAACTCGAGTCTCCTGACGAGAGCATAGATATAATATTCTTACATCACAGCACAGGTGAAAATATCTGGAATGGCGGTGTAAAAAATTATTTAACTGATTATAATGTAACAGAGCAAAACTTTCCCAAAGACTCACCATATGGTTGGGAAAACTATCCATATGATTATTGGAATATTTGGGTAAACAACGCTGGTGACAGCGAATACTTAACTGAACCTACTCTAGAAATTTTAACAGAAGATTATGATGTAATTATGTTTAAACATTGCTATCCTGGTGCATATATAGAAGCAGATACTGGTAGCGAAAATATTGACTCATCCACTAAATCCCTCTCAAGTTATAAATTGCAGTACAATGCCTTAAAAGAAAAAATGCATGAATTTCCTGATACTAAATTTATTGTTTGGACTTTAGCTGCTCAAATAGAAGCAGAGACTAGTAAAGAGCACGCAACTAGAGCAGAAGAATTTGTAAACTGGGTAAAAACCGAATGGGATGAAGAGGGTGATAATATATATATCTTTGATTTTTGGAGTTTAGAAACTGAAGGAGGGATATATTTAAAAGCTGAATATTCCGATGGCGATTCTCATCCCAATGCTTCTTTTTCTGAAACTGTGGCTCCTTTATTAGCTGATAAAATTATTGAAGTAATTAAAAAATAAAAATATGAAAAAACTTTTGCTATTATTATGCCCCATTATTCTATTTTCTCTTATTTTTGGACATAATATTTTTGCTCAAACAAATTCTGTTCCCAAAATAAAAAAAGTCCAAATAGAAAAAAAATATCCTAAAAAAATAAAAATAAAATGGAAAAAATATAAAAATATTGATAATTTTCAAGTCCGGGTATTAAAGAAAAAAAATGGCACTTATAAAATAAAAAGGAAAATTAAAGTTAATGGAGAAAAAAGAAGAAAAACTGTAAAAAAATTACGTCCAAATAAAACTTATTATTTTAGAGTAAGAGCCAAAAAAAATGGTGAATGGGGAAAATATTCTAAACGAGTAAAAGCCAAAACAAAAAATCTACCAGTTACCGTCGAAGGATTAATTCAACCTTCTGACCTTGAATATATTGGCGCTTTTAGAATGCCAAATAATAATATCGATTATGAAATAGATTGGTATTGGGGTGGTAGCGCTCTTACTTATAATCCAAATAATAATTCATTAATAGGAGCTGGACATCCATATAATTTGTATTTTAGTGAAATTTCAATTCCTGATCCTGTTATTTCTGCCAACCAAAAATTAAGCGACCTAAATAGAGCCGCCACTATCCAAGGATTTAGCGATGTTGTGGGAGAATTAGTAGATGTATCTAGTTTAGAACTACCTCGAATAGGCTTAGAATACTTAGACAATAAATTATACTTTTCTGTGGGTGAGCATTATCAAGACAATTCTGACCTTACCCATGGATATAGCGGAACAAATTTATCTAATCCTGATCCTCAAGGCTTATGGCGATTAAAAAACAGATCACCATATAGTACTAATGATTATATTTTTCAAACTTTAGATGGAGACTTAGTATCTGGCCGTTTTAGAGATGGTGGTTGGTCTGGAATGGGACCCTCTTTATTTGAATTTTCAAATAACTATAATAGTAATATAGACAATACCACCCTTTTATTATATGACTCATCAGAAAATTGCACAGAAAATTGTAATACTTTAAATAATTATCATCATTCAGATGAATGGGTAGGCGGTGCCTGGTTATATAAAGATAATAAAGAAGCAGTAATTTTTGCCGGTACCAAAGGCACTGGCGATTGCTGGTATGGAGATGATAATGAAGAATGCATGGATTGTGATGGCGACCGAGGTTGGTGGTCTACTGGCTTTAAGGGACAAATTTTATTTTATGATCCTTCAGATTTTTCTGAAACTAGTCCCCAACCATATGCTACTTTAGATATCGACGATTATCTTTTTAATGTTAATTCATCCCAACAAAAATATCATATTAGTAGTGTGGCTTATGACCGATCTGGTAATTATTTATATATCATGGAATACCTAGTAGATAATGACAAACCTCTTGTCCATACTTGGAAAATCAATTAATATAACTATAGTTAATAATTAATTTATGTAAAGACGCGATTCATCGCGTCTCCAAAAAAATATGGAAAATTTAATTGGAATAGTAATGGCCGCTCTTATGTTAGGCTTTTTTGTATTATGGCTCACTATTTACTGCGTAATGTTTCTATTTATAATCTTTTCAATTGTTTTTTGGATAATGATGATTGTAGATGTAGCCCAAAGGGAATTTAAAAAGGAAGATGAAAAAATCACCTGGGTGCTTATAGTTGCTCTAACTGGTGTTATTGGTGCTCTAATTTATTATTTTACTATCAAACGTAAAGAAGACAAGAAGAAAAATCACACAAAAACGAAAGAAGAAAAAAAATAAAACTTTAATTAAAATAATTAAATTATAATTTACAAATTGGGGGCAAATCTACCTTATGCTCGTTTTTTTCTACCCTATTTTTAACTAACTTAACTTTATTTTTAGAAAACTTAGCTAAACTTTTTTTCGAATCTATTGCTTCTAAAATCTGATCTAATAACTCATAAGTTATTCCCAGTTCATCTTCATCTTTTTGGCCTGGCCATAATCCTGGTGAGGGCGGTTTATTTATTATTTCATCTGGAAGCCTCATATATTTTGCCAGTCCCCTTTCTTCAGTTTTATATAAATCACCTAACGGCAATATATCTGTAGCTCCGTCTCCATGTTTAGTAAAATATCCAATTTTAAGTTCAGATTTATTACCAGTGCCAATTACAACCCCATCAATTTCATTAGCTTTTCCATATAAACAACACATTCTAATCCTGGCAGTTAAATTTGCTCTAGGCAACTTCTTTTTAAAAAATTTACCTTTAGTTTCAAAAGATTTAATAATAGACTCAATATCTACAACTGAATGTTTAATTTTCAAATTTTTTGCCACTAATCTTGCATAATCAGTATCTTCTTTAATATTTGAGGCTGAAGGAGTGCTTATTCCATAAACTTTTTTCTTTCCCAAAGCTTTAACACATAAATAAGCAACTAACGAAGAATCAATCCCCCCAGACAATCCAATAATCGCAGTCTTATTCCCAACTTTTTGTTTAATAAACTTGATTATCTTTTTTTCTATTTTATTATAATCTGTTTTCATAAAAATGTTTATTTAAATTGGAAAATAATTTTTTTCAAGTTTTATATATAATAATTAAAAAATATTAATTTCGAGCGTATTTATGAACGAAGTGAGTATCTTAGCGAGAAATTATATATTTTTTAATTAATTATTAGATTTACTTTAATCCAGTAGAACCAAAGCCTCCTTCGCCTCTATCAGTATCATCTAGTCTCTCAACTTCCTCTATTTCTACTTCTTCTTTTTTTTGAATAATCATTTGAGCTACTTTACTATACTTTTCTATCTCGATATCTTCTTCACCTAAATTAACCACTAATATCTTTAATTCTCCCCTAAATCCCTCATCTACTACTCCTGCCATAGTTTTAAGCCCCTTTTTTACAGCTAAGCCACTTTTATCCCAAACTAGGGCCACGTGACCTTCTGGCACTGCTATTTTTATACCAGTCGAAAATAAATACCGCTCACCTGGTTTCAATGTTTTTTCTTCATTTACAAAAACATCCATACCTGCATCACCTGGCATAGCATAAGCTGGCATCTTCGCACTTTTATCTAATTTTTCTATTAATAATTTCATCTATTTTAATATAAACATAATCTAATG
>JBDRII010000026.1:0-11772 GCA_043816085.1 Patescibacteria group bacterium
TATGCGCATTTGATTGCCCGGAGGGTTCGGCAGCTAAATGTGCTGGCCAAAATATATCCCCCAGACACTAATTTTGCCAAAGTAAAAAATATTGGCGGTTTTATATTATCAGGCGGGCCGCGGTCTATTGTAGCGGATAAAAGAATAGTGCCATTTGACCCAGGAATATTCACCATGGGAAAGCCTGTTTTGGGTTTTTGTTATGGGCACTACGTGATCTCGGCATATTTAGGCGGAACTCTTATTTCCGGGGGTGCTGGGGAATACGGCGAAGCTGATTTATTTATTCATGATACTAAGGGTATTTTTAAAGGATTAAGTAAAAAAGAAAGAGTGTGGATGAGTCACGGTGACCAAGTGGCTAAAATGCCAGAGGGCTTTGAAGATCTGGGTTCTACTTTAGATTGCCCAGTGGCAGCTATGCGAAATAAAGAAAAGAAGATGTATGGATTTCAGTTTCATCCGGAAGTGCATCATACAAGTCACGGCATGCAAATGCTTAAAAATTATGTTTTAGATATTTGTAAGATAAAGCCAGACTGGAAGATTGCTGACATGGAAGAAGATATTTTAGGCCAGATTAAAAAACAGGCTGCTAATAAAAAAGTATTTATGTTAGTTTCTGGTGGAGTTGATTCAACTGTAGCTTTTACTCTTTTAGAAAAAGCTATAGGCAAAGAAAATGTTTATGGTTTGCATATTGATAATGGTTTTATGCGTTTGAATGAAAGTAAAGCAGTTTATAAGGTTTTAAAGGAAATTGGGTTTGATGATTTGAATATTATTAATTGCACAAAAAGATTTTTAGAAGCTACTAAAGGCGAAATTAATCCAGAAAAAAAGAGACAGCAAATTGGGGAGATGTTTATAGCCATTGCAAATGAAAAAATGAAACAGTTGGCCATAGATCCAGATAGCGCAGGCTGGCTTCTTGGTCAGGGTACTATTTATCCAGATACTATTGAGTCTGGAGTCACAGAACATGCGGATAAAATAAAAACTCATCATAATAGAATTGACATGATTCAAGACATGATAGAAGAGGGTAAGGTTATAGAGCCGCTGGCAGATTTTTATAAAGATGAAGTGCGAGAACTGGGTAAAAAATTAAAAATAGATAAAAAGTTATTAGATAGACATCCCTTTCCTGGGCCTGGTCTGGCTATTCGGGCGTTATGTAGTGATGGTACAGAAAATATTGCTGATGAAGAGGGTTTGGATAAACGGTTAAGAGAATATTTACCAGTAAAAATTCATTCTAAAATACTGCCTTTAAAAAGCGTGGGTGTGCAAGGTGACGAACGGACATATCGGCATCCTGTAATTTTAATGGGAGAAGATAAGTGGAGTAATTTAAATAAATATTCAGTAAATTTAACTAATCAGTTTAAAAAAGATATTAATAGAGTTATTTGGTTATTAAATAAAACTAAGTTATCTAAAGATGCCAAAATTAAAGAAGCTACGCTTACTAAAAAGAGATTGGATTTATTAAGAGAAGTAGATGATATAGTTATGAGTTTTTTTAGAGAAAAAAAGATTTATAATAAAATTTGGCAGAGCCCAGTAGTATTATTGCCTTTTGGTGATGATGGTGAGTCTATAGTGCTTCGTCCCATTGAATCAGAAGAAGCTATGACTGTAAATTTTTATCAAATGAAAATAGAATTATTACATAAATTAGTTAGTAAGATAGATCGAGTTAAGGGAATAGATTATATTTTTTACGATATTACCAACAAACCACCCGGGACTATAGAGTGGGAATAATGAATTTTAGGCCCCAAATTTATTTGGGGTACTGAAATTTTTAATATTAATTTTTTATACCCTGAATAAATTCAGGGCCTAAAAAATTTAATTATTATTATTATTTTTGCATATAAACTAACCATCTTTTTATTCTCTCTCCCTCTTCTTTGACTACTTCTGAATTGGATTCTCCCATATGAGCTTTGAGGCCTTTGTAGATGGCTTTTTTTTGGTCTAAATGAAGGTCTAAAATTAGAGATCCGTCCTTGTTTTGTTTTGTATATATATGAAAACGAGGGTAATAAGAAGATCCGAGGGGTGAGACAAAAGAATCACCATGCTGGTGATAGCCTATTTTTAGGAGCAAATTGCGGATGTTTATGGGTGGATTATTGTTATACTTGATTTTCATAATATGATTATAGCTTTTACTTGAAAAAAAGTAAAAAATATAGTAAAATTAAATGTACAATGAAGTGGTATAATAAAAATGCATCATTATTATTTAAATATATTGCCCTATTTTCTATATTGGGGTTTTTGTATATTTTATGGTTTGTAATATATAAATATTTATAAAATATGGGAAGAAGAAGAAAAAAAAGACCAATCGAGGAAGAAGAGGAATTAGAGCGACCAAAGAAGAGAAAAAGAGGTCGGCCGCGAAAGAAAGACACAGACGAGGTGACTAAATATGCTAGTCGAGAAAAGATTGGTATGAATTCGGAAACTCAAAAAGGGATTTTGATAGTTTTTTTATTTGCCATTGCATTACTATTTATATTAAGTTTGTTTAACATGGCTGGTTCTTTAGGTGAATGGCTGGATATATTTTTAATAAAAGTTTTTGGTAGCGGCAAATATTTAGCTCCAATTATATTATTGCTGCTGGCTTATTTTATGGTTTTCCCGGAAAAGTATGAAATAAAGCCAAGAAATTATGTTGGGTTAGTAGTATTTATATTAAGTTTTTATGGCTTAATTGATCTAATCAGTAAAGAAGCTCATTACGGTGGTTATGTAGGATATGCTTTGGGTTATACTTTAGAACAAGCTTTAAGTTTTTGGGGAGCTTTAGTGGTAATAGGGGCTTTGTTTATAGCTTCGTGGCTTATTATGTTTAATACTTCGCTAACACGAATTATTTCAGGGTTGCCTTCGGCTAATATATTTTCTCGAGCTTGGTATAAAATTAAAAATTTATTCAGAAGAGAAGAAAGATATAGTGATGAAGAATTTGAGTCTTCTGAAGATGATGATGATTTTAATCATGATTTCAAATCAAAAGAAGTAAAACATGGGAAAAATTCAGAGCATGACGAAGGAGAGCAATTAGAATTAATGCCCAAGCTTTCAAAAAAACATCGAAAAATTACAATTCCATTAGATCTTTTAATAGAAAAGAAAGAAAAACCATCAGCCGGAGATATTCATGAAAACAAAGATAAAATTAGAAAAGCTTTGGAAAATTTTGGAATTGATGTGGAAATGGGAGATGTTAGCACTGGGCCAACGGTTACCCAATATTCATTAAAACCGTCTGAAGGAGTGAAGATTTCGCAGATTACTACATTATCTAATGATTTGGCTTTAGCTTTGGCTGCTCATCCTGTTCGAATTGAGGCGCCAATCCCAGGTAAGGGCTTAGTGGGAATTGAAGTGCCAAATAAATCTGTGGCTATTGTGGGGCTTAAAGAAATGCTAAGTACGGGTAAATTTCAAAAAGAAAGAAAAAGCAACCTTACAATATGTATGGGTAGGGATGTGGCTGGAAAATCTTGTTTTGTGGATCTGGGAACTATGCCGCATTTATTAATTGCTGGTGCTACTGGATCTGGTAAATCTGTATGTATTAATTCTATAATCATGAGTCTGTTATACCAAAATGGCCCAGATGATTTGAAATTGATTTTAGTTGATCCAAAAAGAGTTGAATTTACAGTTTATAATGATATTCCTTATTTATTAACGCCAGTTATTACAGATACTAAAAAATGCATTAATGCTTTAAGATGGGTGGTGGCAGAAATGGATCGGCGATATGAAGTGCTTTCAAAAAATGGAAAACGTGATGTTAACACTTATAATGCAGCTTACCCAGAAGAAAGAATGCCATATATTGTATTAGTAGTAGATGAATTAGCAGATTTAATGGCAACCTCTGCTAGGGACGTAGAAGCAGCCATTACTAGACTCGCTCAAATGGCCCGGGCAGTTGGTATTCATTTAGTTTTGGCAACTCAGCGGCCTTCCGTAGATGTTATTACGGGTCTTATTAAAGCAAATATTACTTCGCGAGTAGCTTTTAATGTGGCTTCAGTGATTGATTCCAGAACAATTCTAGACCATTCTGGTGCGGAAAAATTATTGGGCAAAGGCGATATGTTATATATTTCTGCAAGCCTTTCTAAACCTCGGCGGCTGCAGGGAGCATTACTTCTAGAAGAAGAAATAGAAAAAGTAGCAAATTTCTTAAAAGGAAAAGCTAGGCCTTTATATGATGAAGAAGTTACTCAGCATGCTACAAATGAGAACGCATTTGACTCAGGGTCTTTTGATGACAGCGAAGATGAGTTATTAGACGATGCTAAAGAAGTTATAATGAGGGCAAAAAAAGCATCAGCTTCACTTTTGCAGCGGCGACTTAGAATTGGATATGCCAGAGCAGCTAGGATTTTAGATATATTAGAAGAACAAGGTATAATTGGTCCGGCTGACGGAGCTAAGCCTCGGGAAATATTGATTAAAGAAGAAGATGTTGTAGACATGCCTGAAGCAGAAAAAGATGAAGTAATGGTGGAGGACGAAGAGGATTGGGAGGATGAAAAAAAGGTATGACACAATTTGAGGAAAAAGAAATTATAGGCAGTGAAACTTTAGGAGAAAAGTTATATCGGGCCAGAGAAGAACAAGAAATAACTTTGGAAAAAGCAGCTGAAGATACTCGTGTTAAAAAAGAATATCTTATTTTTTTAGAAAAAGGTGAATACAATAAACTTCCTGGGCTTTTATTTATTGAAAATTATTTAAAGACTTATACTAATTATTTACATTTATCTTGGCCACGGGTAAAGAAAATGTATGAACAAGAAAAGATTTTATATAAAGCACCAGCCACACCTGGCAAGTCTGCTTTGCATATTAAAAGGGCATTGAATGTTCCTAAACTAATTTATGTATTAGTAATTGCCTTAGTGATAGTGGTGATATTTTCTTATTTAGGATTTGAGATCAGTAATATTGTGGAGCCGCCATCTTTGACTGTGAATTTACCAGATAATTATGTAATAGATGACCGGTCAATCCAATTAATTGGCCAAACCGATGAAGAGGCTATAATTACTATTAATAGTCAGATGATTAATGTGGATGAAAGTGGAGGTTTTAAAGAAGTAATATCGTTGCAGGAGGGAATTAATACTATCCAAATTATTGCGAAAAAAAAGCATTCAAAGGAAAATGTGATTATAAGGCAAATAAAAGTGCAGTCTAAGGAGTTATCCACAGATTAGATTTCTTTTCGGTTTTTATTCGGTTATAATAATAGGTGCTAATAATTAAAAAGAAACTATGACAGCAAAAAAAGAGGATAATAAGAGGCAAAAAGCGGCAGATGAGGCTGTTGATCAAATAAAAGAAAGGTTTGGCGAGGGGGCCATTATGAAGCTAGGAGAGGCCAAACAAATGGCTGTTGATGTAATACCTACTTCCTGTCTTTCTGTAGATATTGCTTTAGGCGTAGGAGGTATTCCTCGGGGTCGAATTATTGAAATTTATGGGCCAGAAGCCTCTGGTAAAACTACTCTAGCTCAGCATATTGTGGCTAATGTGCAGAAAAAAGGTGGGGTGGCAGCTTTTGTAGATGCTGAGCATGCGCTTGATCCTGAATATGCCAAAAAAATTGGGATAAATGTAAATGAGTTATTAATATCTCAGCCAGATACAGGGGAACAAGCTTTAGAGATTGTAGAGACTTTAGTGCGTTCCAATGGCGTAGATGTTATTGTGATTGATTCAGTAGCAGCTCTTACACCAAAAGCAGAAATTGAAGGTGATATGGGTGCTTCTCATATGGGTCTTCATGCTAGGTTAATGAGCCAAGCTCTTCGAAAGCTGGCTGGTATTGTTTCTAAAACTAAAACTTCAGTTATTTTTATTAATCAAACCAGAATGAAAATTGGAGTAGTATTTGGCAATCCAGAAACTACTACTGGTGGCATGGCTTTGAAATTTTATTCATCTGTTCGAATTGAAGTAAGACGTTCAGCCCAGATCAAACAAGCTGATCGGGTAATTGGAAATAGGGTCAAGTGTAAAATTGTTAAAAATAAAGTAGCTGCTCCATTTAGAACAACTGAATTTGATATCATGTATAACGAAGGTATTTCAATATCTGGCGATATCTTAGATACTGGTTTACAGTTTGGAGTAATAGACAAATCTGGAAATAGTTATTCGTTTAAAGAGCAGAAATTGGGAGTGGGCCGAGAAAGTGCCAAAAGCTATTTAAAAGAAAATCCAAAAGAATTGACGACAATAAAAAAAGAAGTTTGGGAAGCTGTTAAGAATGAAGGATAGATAAAAATAGTCTAATATAAAAAAGAAGGCGAGACCCCGGGGTCTCGCCTTCTTTTATTATCTGTGAGGTGTTAGAAGTTGAATTTCTTGGCGATATTGTGAGCGCCAGGGATTGCCCAGTATTTACCTGATAAACAGTTAACTAATGCAATAATTTCTAAAACTAATACTACAGCTCCCCAAACCCATCCTACAAAAGGGATAGCAGCTAAAACCATAGCAATCATCATTACTAAACCTTGCTTGGCATGAGCTTGAGCATATTTAGAATCTTTTTTGGCAAGTAGTGGAATTAAGCATAATACTCCTAAATAACTAAGGCAAGCAATACCTTTATTTTCTTCAACGTCTTTAGGATCAAAAGTCATGTTTGTTGTTGTTTTATTTTCTTCCATAATTCACCTCCCTTCAAAGTTAATTTTTTAATTTACTTATTACTAATATAATTAAGTAACATATTACTCCTCCAATTATAGCATAGATTAATGGTTCTGTAAGCAGGTTAAGAAAATACCAAAATTTCCAATAAATAAAGAGTTTTGTTAAAGCTACAATAAAGGATATGATCAAAAGGGCAGTAAAAGGAATCCAAAAAGAATTTTTAATATTGGCTTTTTTATCGTTACTTATTGTCCAAGAAATATATAAGATTAGCCCAGAATTTGCTAACCAAATTAGCATTAAACTGTTATCTAAAAATAAAGCAGCAATTTCAAAAATTAAGGCAACTAGTCCAGGAAGTAGTAGTTTTTTAAAATAAAGAGAGGTTAAATCGTTGTTTTCTGTTTTTATTTTTGGGGTATTTTCCATATAGATATTATATCATAAAATATAATACCAATAAAATAACCGCGAGGCACTGTACTCGCGGTTATATAAAACGCCGTATTTTACATCATTGGCATTCCGCCGCCCATACCACCCATTGGAGGCATACCAGGGGCACCAGCACCTTCTTCGGCAGGGACATCAGTAACAACTGCTTCAGTAGTAAGCACTAGAGCAGCAATGGAGGCAGCATTTTGAAGAGCTGACCTAGTTACTTTAGTAGGGTCAATAATACCTTTTTCTACTAGGTTTTCAAATTTATCATCAAGGGCATTGTATCCTTCATTGTCACCCATTTTTTTAACTTCTCCTAAAACAACAGATCCTTCTCGACCAGCATTTTCAGCAATGATTCGAGTTGGCTCTTCTAAAGCTCGTTTTAATATTTTTATGCCAATTCTTTCTTCATCGTTTTCTACTTCTAATTCATCTAATACTTTACTGGCTTTGATAAGAGCAACTCCACCGCCAACTACTACACCTTCTTCTACAGCAGCTCTAGTAGCATTAAGGGCATCATCAACTCTGTCTTTTTTTTCTTGCATTTCTACTTCAGTAGCAGCACCAACTTTTAGAACAGCTACACCGCCAGAAAGTTTAGCTAAGCGTTCTTTTAATTTGTCACCGTCAAAATCAGAATCAGATTCATCAATTTGTTTTTTAATTTGAGCAGTTCGGTCGGAAATAGCGGCTTTGTCGCCCTTGCCTTCGATGATAGTAGTGTCGTCTTTAGTGGATTTAATTTTCCCAGCTTCTCCTAACTGATCTAATTCAACATTTTCTAGTTTTAAACCAACATCTTCGGAAATAACTTTACCACCAGTTAAAATAGCAATATCTTCTAACATATCTTTTCGACTGTCGCCAAAACCAGGAGCTTTAATGGCTAAAGTATTAAATACGCCTTTTAATTTATTTACTACTAATGTAGCTAAGGCCTCTCCTTCTACATCTTCAGCAATAATGATCATGTCTTTAGTACCAGCTTGAGCTAGTTTTTCTAATAATGGAACAATGTCTTGGATGGAAGAGATTTTTTTATCTGTAATTAAAATTTTAGCATTTTCATATTCAGCTTCCATTCTTTCTGGATTGGTGATCATATAAGGAGAAACATATCCATTATCAAATTGCATACCTTTTACCAATTCTTTGGTAATGCCAAAACTTTGGGATTCTTCTACGGTAATAACGCCGTCATTACCAACGTCTTTCATGGCTTCAGCAATTTTACGACCAATTTCTTTATCATTTGCCGAAATTGAAGCAACTTGTTCAATTTTAGCTTCGTCGTCAATATTTTGGGAGACGTTTTCTTTTAATTCTTTTATTACTGCTTCTACGCCCTTATCGATTCCTTTTTTTAGAACCATAGGATTAGCGCCAGCAGCTACGTTTTTTAAACCTTCATTTACAATAGCTTGAGCCAATACTGTAGCAGTGGTTGTGCCATCACCAGCATTGTCATTTGTTTTAGAAGCAACTTCTTTTACTAGTTCGGCACCAGCATTTTCCATTTTGTCTTCTAATTCGATTTCTTTGGCTACAGTAACACCGTCTTTGGTGATAGTTGGAGCACCATAACCTTTATCTAAGACAACGTTTCGACCTTTGGGGCCAAGAGTTACCTTTACAGCGTCAGCTAATTTGTTGACACCTCTTTTTAACCCGTCTCGAGCTTCTTCTTCAAATTTAATATCTTTTGCCATATGTTTGCTCTCTTCCTCACACTAAAGTGTGATGGCAGCAGGAAAGACTTAAGTCTTTTAGCCTGCCATGCGACTTTAGTCGCAGGAAAAATAAATTAATTAATTATTATTTTACAACTGCTAAAATTTCGTCGAATTTTAGAAATTTTAATTCAACGTCTTCATATTCGACGTCTTCGCCAGAATATTTACCAAAAAGAACTTTGTCGCCTTCTTTTAGGCCAAGTTTTTTGATGTCTTCTCCTTCACCAATGCCTAGGATTTCTCCTTCAGCTTTTTTTTCTTTATCTACTGTATCAGGCAAAACTATGCCAGATTTTGTAGTTTCTTCCTCAGTAAGTGGTTTTACTAGGATTCTGTCACCTAATGGTTGTAAACTCATATTTTTTATTATTAATTATTAGCTTGCATTAGCCAAATTTTTGGGCTAAATTAGCACTCTTGCAAAAAGAGTGCTAAGTAACTATATTATCTTATCAAATTCATGAAATGCGTCAAGTCCTTTTTTCACTAATAATTCACAGTTTCTTTTGATAAAAATTCGCATTTAAGATATATAGCAAGAAGAAGATAAATAATCCGGAACCAATAGTCCAAAAGTAGTGGTCAAAAAGGGAAATTATTGCAAAGAAAATAAAACAAATTCCAAAACTTATTTTTAGATTATTTTTTAGGTCAATGTTTTTTAAGACAGTGATGGTTAGGAAAATATAAAATATTAAGCCGAAAACGCCGAGCTCGGCAAAGGCTAGCAAGAAGATGTTGTGAACTGGTTGGTATTCCCAAGTTTTTAATTTATCATCTATTTTATCGTGAATAGCTAGGGTGTAGTTTCCGATTCCAATACCAGTGGGCCAATAATTTTTAATAAGTTCAAAACTTTGTGCAGTATAGTCTGCCCGCTCGGTTATAGATTGCTGTTCTAATCTTTCTTCTACAGTGAAGCGAGTAAATATTAATTGCGGATAAATAATTGATAATAATATAAAAGGTAAGATTAATGCAGTGATTAATTTGATAAATGTTAACTCTCTTTTATGATAGATCCAGAACACTAGTAAACCAAAAAAGAAGATAGATATAAATAACCCGAGCCAAGCAGAACGGGAAAAGGTAAAAAATAATCCAGCGCTATTAATAGTGATAGAGGCAATAGAGAAGTATTTTATCCAATTTTTATTTGTACTTAAATAAACACCAAAAGATATTATAATAGCTACTCCTAAAAATCCGGCTAAGATATTTGGATGAGGAAGTGTGCCGTAACTTCTTAAAACTCGGCCGACATCATATTCAATTACTTGGTCACCTAAAATATATGGAGCGTGAAAAGCCATGCCTAGCCATTTACTAGCAACTATTTTTTGGGCCATAAATTGATAGATGGCCAGGATAGATTGAATAATTCCAGCGCTCATTAGAGCAACGCCAATATATAGTGGTCTGAATTTAATATTTAAAATTACAAAATATAATATTAGTGAACTTAAAAATATTCTAGCAAAATAGTAAAAAGCTAATTCTTTGTCTATGGCCCAGTAAAGTGAAAAGAAACAAACTGTTAGAAAAAATAGAAGTGCAAGAGAGAATTGGTTTAATTTTAAATTTGATTTTTTGGAAATAAAGAGAGTTAGAATAAATAAAGCAATTAGCAAAATATCAAAACCATAAAGAGAGTAACTGCCATATTCCCAAAAGCTTCCATTTAACATGTTGTCATTAAAAAGCCATCTAGTTTGCACAGGTAGTAAAAATACAAATAGATAAAGAAGAATTTCGGTTATTTTTGTAATTGTCTTTCGCATACTATATTTATTGCATTAGGAATTATTTCTATTTTTAGTTCATCACCAATCCAGGTGTCACCGTCAACTACTAGCAGAGTTTTTTTATTTGGTTTAAAAATTATTTTTTTAGCTCGAACTAATTTAACTCTATTTTTTTTCATGGTTCGTTCTTTAGGATCAGACATCCTTTTAGCTAAACGAAGTACATTTAACATATTAATTTCATCAGCAATTAAAATGTCTAATACGCCGGGATTAACTTCCAGGGGAACATAAGGATTTATATTTAAAGAAGATCGGACATTAAAAGCAATAATAGCTTTTGTTTTAATTGGTTTTTTTACGCCATCGATTTCTAATTCGCCTTCTATATAATCTTTGTCATACGAATGTTTAATAGCTAAAGCAAAATAAGCAAAAGTACCCCAGACTTTTTTAAGTTTTCTAGTGGTGGTTTTAGAAAATTTAGCAGAAAAGCCCGCGCCAGCTGCTATTAGAAAATATGTTTTATTATTTACCAGGCCAACGTCTTGAGGAAGGGCTTTATTTTTTATGGCAAATCTTAGGGCTCTTTTTAAAGTGCTGGGAACGCCAAGACCCATGGCATAAGCATTGGTTGTGCCTAAAGGGATGATTCCCAAAGGAATTTGAATACTATTTTTTAGCATCCATTGAACCACTATTCTAATGGTGCCGTCACCACCTGCGGCAACTATAATATCATAATTATTATTTAAAAATTGGTTTAGTTCGTCGTAAGTGCCTTTTTTTGTAATGAAAAAAGTATATTTTATTCTTTTTAGTTTAAGATAATTTTCAATTCGTTTTTGAGCTTTATAACGCCAAAAAGCTTGCCCTGAAACAGGGTTGAATATTATGAGGGCTTTTTTTATTCGTTTTCCTTTAGCTTTTTTCATTTAATTTATTATATCATAAAACCCCCGATTAGGGGGTTGATATTTGCATGTTGCGGGGGGCGGATTCGAACCGCCGACCTGATGGTTATGAGCCACCCGAGCTGCCACTGCTCCACCCCGCGTCATTAAGACAGACTATATATTAAACTTAATTAATATAAATGTCAATTATTATCCTCTAGATGTATACTCTCCGGTTTC
>JBDRII010000027.1:0-5844 GCA_043816085.1 Patescibacteria group bacterium
GCATCTATACTAAAACACACATGTTCTTTTTCTAAGCTATCTAAATAATGGGACAAGGCCAGTTGGGCGCCAATAGCATCTCCATCAGCGCTTTTATGTACCACTAATAAAATACACCGGGCCTTTTCAACCTCATCGTGGATCTCTAAAATTGTATTTTTATATTTTTCCATAACCAGCTATACTACTGGTTTTTGGAAACATTGTCAATAAGGCCCTCTATTTGAGCAGCTTTTTCTTCTAAATCATCAATAAAAAAGCTAACCTTAGGGGTAAATTTTAATGAAATATTTTGACCTAATAATTTATTTATATAACCTCTTCTGTTTTCTAAAAATTTTAAAGCTGCATCTTGCCGATCATCTGGAATCACGCTAATAAAGACCCTGGTCAATTTCAGGTCATTACTGGTCTTTACTTTAGTAACAGTAACAAAATAAGAAGTGGGAAGTTCTAAATCCCGTGATATAATTTGCCCAATTTCTTTTATTAAAAGCTCGTTTACTTTTGAGATCCTTTTATTCATTCCAGTTTTCTTTTCTTTTCTTCAGTTAAATATACTTCTAAGATATCATTCTCTTTTAAAGTAGTCATGCCATCAAATTTTATTCCACACTCGTGGTCAGAAGTAACTTCATCTACTTTCTTTTTTTCAGCTTGTAGTTCAGAAATTTTTCCTTCTCCAATTTGTTTTTCTGCTCTAATAATTTTAATTAAAGAATGATTTTTAATCTTCCCGTCAGTGACTCGTCCACCCAGAATAGTAGACTTCTCCCCCTTTTTAAATACTTGCAATACTTTTAAGGTGCCAATTTTATTATAAATAATTTCTGGTGGTAAAATTTCAGTTAACTTTTCTTTCAAAAAATCAATAAGTTCATAAATAATTTGAAAAGTATTTATCTTTACCGGAGAAGTATTAGCATAGTTCTGTCCGCCAGTTGTAACGCCCACATTAAATCCAGCAATATATGCCTCACCACTTTCAGCTTGGCCGATATCTTTTTCTGTAATATTACCCAAAGCTTTTTTTACAATATCTATTTCTACTTCTTTATAATTTAATTTATCTAATGAATTAATCACAGCTTCCAAGGAGCCTAAAGTATCAGCTTTAATAATAACTGGTAATTTTATTTTAGTTTCTTTTTTTTCAGCCTTCTTTTGCATTTGTAAAAAGCCAAAGCTTTGATATTGTTTAGTTTTAGATTTTAATACTTTTTTATCTCTGGTCACCTGTAAAATATCACCCACCACTGGAGCGTTTTTTAAGCCTAGAAATTTTACTGGAGTAGAGGGCGGAGCATCTTTAATTTCTTCCCCTTTCCAATTTTCCATTAATTTGATTTTTCCTGGAATTCCACTAACCATCACTAAATCACCTTGATGCAAAGTTCCACTTTGCACTAAAACAGTTGCTACTGGACCGGCGTTTTTATTTATTCTTGATTCAATAATAGTACCAGCGGCATCTTTTTTTGGATCAGCCACAATATTTTCTTTATCCATGTCTGAAAGCAATATCATCATGTCTAAAAGGTCAGTAATGCCGTCTCCTTTTTTAGCCGAGATTGGAACACAAATGGTTTTTCCACCCCAGTCTTCAGGAATTAAGTTTAGATCAGATAAGCCCTTCTTTACCTTTTCAATGTCAGCTCCTTCTTTATCAATTTTATTAATGGCCACAGCAAACGGTAGTTTAGCTTTTTCCATAATCTCTATAGCTTCAATGGTTTGGGGTTTTACTCCATCATCAGCTGCTATTACCAAAATGGCTAGGTCAGCAATATTAGCACCCCTAGACCTCATAGCAGTAAAGGCCTCATGACCCGGAGTATCAATAAAAGTTAGAAATTTATCATTATGTTGAACTTGGTAAGCACCAATAGACTGGGTAATGCCGCCAGCTTCTTCATCTACTACATTTGTTTTTCTAATAGCATCCAAGCATTTTGTTTTACCATGGTCTACATGACCCATCACTACAATTACTGGTGGCCGCTCCTGAGTAGCCCCAGCTTTTTCTTTCTTTAAAATGTTCTTAATCTCTTCTTCTTTATCCTGTAAATCTTGGTTTTCTTTCACGTTTTCGTGCTTTGTTTTATAGCCCAAATCTTCGGCAATTATTGAGGCGGTTTCATACTCTAGGTCTTCATTAATGGTCGCCATTATTCCGTTTTGCATTAATATGGCCATCAGATCTGTTACTTGTTTATCAAGTTTTTCAGCAAAATCTTTAACCGTAATTTTATCTCCAATTTTTAAAATTTTTTCCTCTTTTTTATCCTCTTCATCCCGATTATCCTGTAAATCCTGGTCCTCTTTTTCATCTTCAAATAAGCTTTTTTTTGATTTTTGTTTTCGGTGTTCTAAAATAGCTTTTTCTAATTTAGTAGCAATTTTATCGTCAATTTTTATAGCTCTTTCGCCAATATCAAAACCCAATTCTTTAGCCATAGGAAAGAATTCATCCTTTGTCATTTTTAATTTTCTGATCATCTCTGTTACATTCATATTTTTCGGTTCCTTCCTACAATTAGTCTTATTTTTTTAGGCTTAATTTCTATATTAATTGGTGTTTTTAAAGTAATTTCTTCATCTAGTATTACTGGGACAGATTCATTTTCCGAAGTAATTCTCATTTTTTTTGCTCTAAAGATAGTTTCTTGTTCATGGGATTTTGTTTTCATCATTCTTTTAAGTCCCCTATAATTTGGCGGGGTAATAACCACGTCTAACAGCCCATCTCTACTATCATATTCTTTAAAATCATCACCATGAAATAAATTTCCTATGTTTTTAATGCTTAATGAAAATTCTGGATTAGTAGAACTTACTCGGTATTTAGAATCACATTCAATTTTTACATTATTCGCATTAGGAATTTCCACACTGCCGATAAAGAAATTTTGATTCGCCCTACCCAGGTCAATTACCTTGGCTAATCTTTTTGAAACAATATCACAAGCCTCAACCACATCTCCAATTCCTATCATGTCCTTGAATACAGAATTTTCTTTTAATGGAATAAAGCCAACTAAAATATCTTTATAGTTTGCCAGAATGTTTATTGTTTTTACCAGTGTTTTATCGTCCCCCACTGCTACTACAGTGTGGGCTCCATTCTTTATTCCATCAGCAATTAATTCCTTCATATTCTTCAAGACTGTCAGTTTTTCAATTCGCCCATTAATGCCTAGTTCAATCAGTCGGTTCTCTACCTTATTTAAAATGTTCTCGTATTTCTTTTCACTAGTAAAATTATCGTAAAAATAAAAGTACACGGTTTATTTTTTCTTATCTTTGTTATCTTCCTCTTCCTTTTCTTTTTTCGCGTCTTCATTTGTTTCGGTTTCTCTTTTTTTCGCGTCTTCGCGATTTGTGCAATTACATTGACCATTAATAGAAGCTCCAGTCTCAATAGAAATAATTTCTGTTTCCACGTTTCCAGTTATTTTAGCAGTTCCAGTTAGCTCGGTTTTTCCATGACACTTAACATTGCCATTAATTTCACCAGACACAGATAAATTATTTGCTTCAATATCTGCATCAACTTTTGCACCCTCTTCAATCTGGATATCATTAGAAGTGGAAAGGCTCCCCTCAATGGTTCCTTGTATAATTATATTTCCCTCCCCAGAAAAATTTCCTTCAACTTTGACTGAAGGACCAATAATGGTTTCCGAAGTCATTTCTTGACCTTCTTCTTTTGAAAATACAGCCATTTTTATAATATTTTAATAATTAATCGTGACTTAAAGTCTACTATTTCTCTTCTATTTTGTAAAGATAGTTATTTATAATAAAAATAGGGCTTGCATGTCATATAATTTAGGGTAATATGTATGTTATGGAAGAAGATAAAAAATTAAAAACAAATTACCTCAAAAAGGATTTAGTAGTGATAATGGGATTAATTCTTTTATTTACAGGTATTTTTACAGTTGTCTATTTTATTGATCAAAGTACAGGAGATTTAAGTGAAATTGCTAAGCAATTATACAGTACTTTTATTAATTAATATTGTACGACACTTATTTATACCTAATGTTAGGCTATTTTTATTAATAGCCCCCATAGTTCATCCCCCTACGCTCTCACTACGTTCGAGCTCCGGAGGATAAAATGGATAGAATTTAAGGGCCCTCGTAGTTCAATGGATAGAATAAGGCACTCCTAACGCCTAGATATAGGTTCGATTCCTGTCGAGGGCACTACTATGTTCCACGTACCTGCCTGCCGGCAGGCAGGGAACACTGTCGTGCACTTTTCATCCACAGATTTCCACTACTTGTACACAATTTTTTCCCGTTTATCCCACAATAGTGTAAAATAAGCAAATCACGGGCCCTTAGCTCAGCTGGTAGAGTGTTCCCATGGCATGGGAAAGGTCAGGAGTTCGAATCTCCTAGGGTCCACCTGCGTTCACTTCGTTCACTCCGGTGGATAAATCCATCTATATTCATTTTTTTCACTCCGGTTTATCCTCCGTAGTCCGAAGGACGGAGGGGGATGGATAAATCCACATAATAATAAAATAATGTTCCACGTAGAACATTATTTTTATTTTACATCTAAATAATTGTTCCCTACCTGCCGGCAGGCAGGCACGTAGAACACTATTTCAATTTGTTTTAACATTGAACGAGGAATCCTGAGTGTTTTCGAGCAAAGCGAGAAAATATATCGAAGGATGATAAGTCAAAATGTTCCACGTGGAACATTATTAAATATTTTTTCCCATTTTCCAAGCCCATTCAAATAAAGCTCTATATGAATTGGCAATGTCTTGATGATGTATATGTATAACAAAAATATCCTCTTTAAGAGAGAAGAGAAATAATTCGTCTTTGAATAGTAAAAAATCAGTATTACTAAATTCTATTTTTGGATCTAAATTTCTTATTTTGTGATATTTACCTATTTTTTTCTTCATTCTATTTGAATGAGCAATACCGCGATTGTCACCATAGTTCAGTTCTCTAACACGTAAATTTTTAGCTTTCATTAATATTTTTTGAAAACCTTGATCAGCTTCTGGATAATGTTCAAGCAAATCACCAATAGCTGTAAAAAATAAAGCTTCGTGATTTTTTCCAATAGTTGAATACATTTGATCGTAAATATTACTTACTGCTTCCAGCCCTTCATATATTTGAATTTTTGGTTTGTGCTTAGGAGAGTTATAAAGAGCTTCTAATTCTGGCAGTGATTGTTCCAGCTCTCTTTGTCTGGCCTTTAAGATAGTTAGGATTTTCTTAGGTCTTTCTGCGGCGTAATAAGTTTTTTGTTTTTTTTTAATAATACTAATCAATCCTTGTTTCAACAAAGATTCAATTATCAAATAAGTAGTTGGTCTTTTAATATCAGATTTTCTGGATAGTTCAGTAATAGTAGCAGTGCCCAGTTGCAGAGAAGCTAAATAGACCTCAATTTCTTTTTGATTTAAACCAAGTTTTTTTAATGTTAATTCAATTGCCATAGCTTTATTCTATTTTAATCTCAAAAAAACGTCAATATTTCTGACACCACTTTTATTAAACCACAGATAATCCCCTTATTTTAAGCTATTATTCACATAGATTATGTTATTTTTCTTGACACATTTGTTTTATTAAATAGACTTTGAGATTAAGAAATAATTAACTTACCTATTTTCCTGCGACTACCTGCCCGCAACGCTTCGCTTGCGAGGCGGGCGGGAAGTCGCATGGCAGAAATAAAGACTAAAGTCTTTAAAGAAAAATCTTTTAAGATTTAACACTGCCATGACACTTCCTGTCTGCCGACAGGCAGGTAGTGTCAGGAAGCAAGGGACAAATATATGAACTGCGAAAACTGTAA
>JBDRII010000028.1:0-27031 GCA_043816085.1 Patescibacteria group bacterium
TTTTAGTGGCTCATGATATTGGTTTTGAAAAAATGAAAGAATTATACGACAACAAAGAAATCGGCAAAAACGAAAATGAAAATAATAAACAAAATTTAAATAAAAATAAATCTAATCAAAAATATTTTTTAAAATTATTAAAATTTCTAATAAAAATAATTACTTTAAATAAATATGGCACAACAGAATTAGACTATCATAAATGGGCCATGCGCCATGGTATCAAAGAAGCTAACCACATAATTACTGTCTCCGAATTCTCCAAAAAAGAAATATCAGATTTCTATAACATAAATTCAAAAAACATCACTGCCATTCATAACGGCTTTGCTTCTGATGTATATCGCCCAATATTGGGTTCAGGGGGTGAGGCTTTTGAAAATATATTAAGTAAATACAAAATAAAAACTCCTTTTATATTATTCATCGGCCGCTTAGAAGCAAAAAAAAATGTACCTAATTTAATTTTAGCTTATGAAAAACTAAAAAAACAATATAATATTCCTCACAAACTAGTCCTAATTGGCACCCCTGGATACAAATACGAAGACATAGAAGCAAATATATATAAATCTAAATTAAAAGACCATATTATAGAACCAGGCTATGTAGCTGGCGACGACATCAATATTATTATGAATTTAGCAGACATTTTTGTTCTACCTTCATTATACGAAGGGTTTGGTATTCCTATTTTAGAAGCTCAGTCAGCTGGTACACCTGTAAGTGCCTCAAATATTGAAGCTATAAAAGAAGTTGGGGGAGATGCTTGTCATTATTTTGATCCTAATAATTTGGACAACATGGCAAAACAAATGTTCACTTTAATTTCCGATAACGACTTAAAACAAAAATACATAAAATCAGGATTTAATAACATCAAACGCTTCTCTTGGACTAAATGTGCCAACCAAACCTGGGAAGTCTTGAAAAAATATGGAAAGTAATCCCTTAGCAGACAGAATGAGGCCAGAAAAGTTGGAAGACTTTTTTGGACAGGAAGAACTTGTTGGTAAAGACAGTTTTTTAAGGAAAGCCATACAAGAAGACGCTGTTCCTTCGATGATATTTTGGGGTCCACCTGGCAGTGGTAAAACTACACTGGCATCAATAATCGCCAAACAAACAAAATCTGAATTTGTAAAATTATCAGCCGTAAGTAGTGGAAAAAAAGATTTAATGGCCATAATAGAGAAAGCAGAACAGGGTAAGAGACTAAAAATAAAAACAATTCTCTTTATAGACGAAATCCATAGATGGAACAAAGCCCAGCAAGACGCCCTACTTCCATCTGTAGAAAAAGGAGTTCTTTCCCTTATTGGCGCCACTACAGAAAATCCCAGCTTTGAAATTAACTCTGCTTTGGTTTCTAGAACCAGAGTTTTTGTTTTAAATAAACTAGAACCAGAAGATATATTTAAAATTCTTAATAAAGCCATAAAAGATAAAGACAGGGGACTAGGCAACCAAAAAATTAATATAAATAAAAAAAATATTGAGCTTATTAGTAATTTAGCTAACGGAGATGCTAGAATGGCTTTAAACACCCTCGAAGCCTGTGTTAGCCAAAATAAAAAGATAGATGAAGAATTGGTCAAACAAGTTTTGCAAAAATCTCATCTAATGTATGACAAACAAGGCGAAGAACATTTTAATATAATATCAGCTTTGCATAAATCTATGCGAGGCGGAGATGCTAATGCTGCCACATACTGGCTAGCTCGAATGCTGGCGGGCGGTGAAGATCCGCTGTATATTGCCAGACGTTTAGTTCGATTTGCTTCTGAAGATATTGGTTTAATAAATAATACAGCCCTGGTACTGGCTAATGCCACATTCGAAGCTTGCCACAAAATTGGGATGCCAGAATGTAATGTTATTCTCACACACTGCGTAATATATTTAAGTAACAGTAAAAAAGACATCACAGCTTATAATGCCTGTAAAAAAGCTCAAGCAGATGTAGAAGAATATGGCAATTTACCTGTTCCATTGCACCTTCGAAATGCTTCTACAAATTTGATGAAAGACTTAGGATATGGTAAAAACTATAAATACACACCTCTAGAAGATGACACTAACCAGCAATATTTACCAGATAAACTAAAAAATAAGAAATATATATAATGAAATACGAATGGGATGTAATAGGGCATAACAAAGAAATTGCTTACTTGCAAAAAATTATAGAAAATGGTAAAATCAGCCATGCATACTTAATAAATGGATCAAAAGAAAGTGGCAAGCTATCACTTGCTTTTGGGTTTATTTATTCCATATACTGCACATCTGTTGATGCTAAAAGACCTTGTAATAAATGTGTTAATTGCCAAAAAATCAAAAAAGGCGTTTTTCCAGACTTCCTGCACATTAAAAAATTAGACCTGCCTGCCGGCAAGGCAGGCAAGAAAAAAAACATTTCTATTGAACAAATCAGAACTGTTATAAAAACCCTAAATCAAACATCAGGTGCTGGCAATTATAAAATTTGTTTAATAGAAAATGCTGAATCATTATCCTTGGGCGCTGCCAATGCATTATTAAAAACCCTAGAAGAACCCAAAGGAAAAACGATCATGATATTACTAACTGAAAAAGAAACACTTCCAGCTACTATTAAATCCAGATGCCACAGTATCAATTTAAAACCCGTGTCCACCAAAGACATTTACGATTACGTTTTCGCTAGTAAAGAAGATCGAGATTTAGCCCAAATCATATCCCATTTATCAAAAAACAAACCAGAAATAACTAAAGCATTATTAAAAAGTAACAAAAAAATTACAGCCTTTACAGAAGAAGTTGAAAAAATATCCGCCATTATAGAAGCCCCAGACAGTAAAAAAATAAAATTAACTGAAAAATTAATAAAATCAATTAGATTTGAAAATAAAGAAAAATTAATAACTAATTTAAATATTTGGCAATCAGTTTTCCGAGACGCCTTATTAATTAAAAACTCTCATCCAGAATTAATTGTAAATATTAACTCGGAAAGAAATATTACAAGTATTTCTAAAAAATTACAAAATAACCAGCTAGGAAATTCTATATTAAAAATTACCAAAATAAAAAAATTATTAGAGCAAAATGTAAACGCCAAACTACTAATTGAAAACTTTTTACTAGATATATAATTAAATTAACAAACAACCTTAAGTAATCCTGAGTGATTTCACTCCTACGAAGCCTTGGCGAAGTAGAGTGAAATTGTATCGAAGGATACGAAAGATTTCTAAAAAATATGAACAAATTTAAAACATTTATTTTTCTAAGCCCGTTATTATTTATTTTATTGTTAGGCGCTAGCTGCAACTCCAGCAATGACGGTGGTATTTTTATGTCACTAGATCAAGCTCAAACCTGGGAACAAAAAAATCTGGCCGGCTATACCTCTGGCAGTTTTTTTAGTAAAAGCCAACCCATTACCAATAACGGAATAAATGTTTCTAAAATTGTTCAGGATTCGAATAATCCTGATACTATTTATTATGGTTCATATGGCAATGGAATATACAAAACCACAGACAAAGCTGAACTATGGGCTCTCACCGGACTCACCTCTGGAAACATTAATGATTTAGCAATAAACAAAGCAGACCCTACCATAATTTTTGCCGCTCAAGACCAAAATATTATTCGTTCAGTTGATAGCGGTGAAACCTGGGAAATTATCCACACTGATCCAGAAAACCAATTAATAACCAGCATTGTTCTAGATTGGTATAATACTGAAAATATTTTTGCTACTTCTCAAAATGGATCTATTATAAAAAGTTCAGACAGTGGCGATAATTGGAACATTATCTACCAAGAAACCGAACCCCTAATAGACTTAGCTATAGATTACTATGATTCCCGAATTATTTATGTAATCAATGAAGATGAAGAACTTTTAAAAACATCAAATTCCGGTGAAGAATGGGTTATACTAACGGATAAAGATTTTTATAAGGACGGAAGCTGGCCATTTACTAAAAAAGGAATTTTAAGTATAACCACTGATCCCTCTAATACCAATAAAGTATTTGCAGTTAGTAATGCTGGTATTGCAGTTTCGAGCAATGCCGGAGATACCTGGGATATAGTTAACACTTTAATTCCTTTAGAGGATACAAAAAATAAATCTATTTCAAATATTACTATTCATCCTGAAAATTCAAAAATCGTTTATTTTACAGTTGATAACATAATCCACAAATCTATTGATGGTGGAAAAAATTGGCAAACCATAGAAACCTTTCCCTCGGCCAGACTCATAACCTCATTAATGATTGATCAAGATAACCAAGACCTAATATTTGCTGGAACTCGCGAAGCTGAAAAAAAAGGTGGATTTGTAACACATGATACAGAATAATATAATTAATATATATGTATAAAAAATATGAAAGAAAAATTTGCCAAAGCTTTAGAGCATTTAAAGAGCGAACTAAAAAATATTAGAACAGGCCGGGCTGTTCCTACAATTTTAGAAAACATTCAAGTTGAAGCTTACGGCCAGAAAACTCCACTTTCTGGATTAGCTTCTGTTACTGCTCCTGAGCCCCAGACACTAGTAGTTACCCCATACGATAAAAATACCATCAAAGACCTAGAAAGGGGGATCAGAGACGCAAATTTAGACCTAAACCCCACAATTAATGGCGATATTATTAGAATCACTTTCCCACCGCTAACCGAAGAAAAAAGAATAGAGCTAGTTAAAATAATGAACGAGAGAGTAGAAGATACTAAAATTTCAGTAAAAAATATCCGCGAAGACATCATGAAAAATTTTAAAAATCAAAAAAATAACAAAGAAATTTCTGAAGACGATTATTTCCGTGAGGAAAAAGATCTACAAAAAATAGTAGATGATTATAATAATCAAATCCAGGAAATATCCGCTAATAAAGAAAAAGATATAATGACTGTCTAAATATGTTTACTACACTAATTATTTTCATAATTGTTTTAGGTGTTCTAGTTTTTGTTCATGAAATGGGCCATTTTGTTTCTGCTCGAATTTTTGGTATTGGCGTAGAAGAATTTGGGTTTGGTTTTCCGCCTAAAATAGCTGGTTATAAAAAAGGCGAGACTCTTTATTCACTAAATTTAATTCCTTTGGGCGGTTTTGTAAAAATCAAAGGAGAAAACGGTCGCTTTCCCTTTACTGAAGTAATTGCCGATTATCAAAACCGAATTGACAACAAAAGCAAATTAGAAGACAAGCAACTAAAAAAAGAAGTTTTATATCTATCAAGAATTTTTCCAGAATTTAATGAATCTAAACTGGAAAACAAATCAGACAAAGAACAATACCAAGAATTAATTTCCTTCCTAGAAAGCCAAAAAGAAAATAAACAAGAAGATGCATTTTTTAATAAAAAAATCTGGCAACGTTTTATTGTCCTTTTTGCTGGTGTGTTTATGAATATTTTATTTTGTGCTTTTTTACTTTCCTTTGGATATATGATTGGTCTTCCCGGCTCTATTGAAGATGCACCAAAAAATGCCACTATCGATTCTCCAGTTTTATCTGTATTGCAAATTGAAGAAGGAGCCCCAGCCTTTGATGCTGGAATTGAAGCTGGAGATACTATACTAAAAATTGACAATCAAGAATTAACTTCAGTCCAACAATTAAGAGACTATAATACCAACAAAGAAAACCAGGAAATAATCTTATTAATTGATCAATATGGTATACAAAAGGAAGTAAAAATAACTCCTAAAATTTTAGCTAGCGGCAATGTTGGTATCGGAGCGTATCTAACTGAAACCGGAACCATCACCCTGCCTTGGTATCAAGCTTTCATTACTGGATTTAAACAAACTGGAATTATTATATACCTAATATTCCAAGCCCTCTTTAATATTATTAAAGATGCCGTTACCAGCGGGGAAGTGGCAGAAACAGTTTCTGGCCCAGTTGGCATTGCTGTACTTGCTGGCCGGGCAGCCAAATTAGGATTTGTTTATATTCTTCAATTTACTGCTTTAATTTCATTAAATCTAGCCATCTTTAATCTACTTCCAATTCCAGCCCTGGACGGTGGTCGAATAATATTTTTATTAATTGAAAAAATTAGAAGAAAACCAGTTAACCAAAAAATTGAAAACATTGTTCACACTATTGGCTTTGCTTCGCTAATCGGACTTTTAATGTTAGTAACATTTAGAGACATTAGTAAATTTAATGTTTTAGGATATTTAAAAGACTTTTTCTTATAATATATGAAACAATCACATCTTTTTTCTAGCACAATAAAATCTTTACCCAAAGATATAAAGGCACCTAGTCATAAATTACTTTATCAAGGCGGATTTATTCGGGAATCTTCTGCTGGACGATATTATTTTTTACCTCTAGGAATGAAAGTGAGAGATAAGATAGTTAAAATAATTGAAGAAGAAATGGATAAATCTGGAGCCATGAAAATAATTACCCCTACTCTCCATCCAATGGATTTATGGAAAGAGACCAATAGAGATAATTCAGTTGGATTTGAATTAATGAAAGTAATAGACCGCTCTAAAAATGAATTTGCTTTAGGTGGCACTGCTGAGGAAATGATTGTAGATTTAATTCGTAAATTTAATATAAGCTATAAAAACTTACCTTTTAATATATACCAATTTTCTCAAAAATTTAGAGATGAATTAAGAGCCAGGGGCGGATTACTTAGAGTAAGAGAATTTTTAATGAAAGATGCATATTCTTTTCATGTTGATGAAGCAGACTTTAAAAACGAATATCAGAAAATGTGGGATACTTATACTACTATTTTTAAACGCCTAGGCCTAGAAACAGTAGTAGTAGAATCTGATAACGGCTATATAGGAGGGGACTATTGTCATGAATTTATTGTAGAAAGTGATATAGGTGAAAGCAAATTTTTAATTTCTGAAGATAAAAAATATGCTGCTCATGAGGATATAGCTAAATTTAAAAAAGAAGAAAAAAATCTAGATGAATCAGAAGCAAAAATGAAAGAAGTTGATGCTAAACGAGGAAATACAATGGAAGACGGGGTAAAACTACATAATTTGCCCTTATGGCAACAAATTAAAGACGTTCTATTTGTAGATGAAAATAAAAAATTTATTTTAGCTATTATTCGTGGAGATTTTGACGTTAATGAAACTAAGCTAAAAAATTTAATAAAAGTTAATTCTCTTCGACATGCTACAGACGAAGAAATAAGAGAACTTGGCAGTGAACCTGGATTTATTTCTCCGGTTAATATATCAAAAAAAGTTATAGTAGTAGCAGATGACTCGCTACGAACAATTAAAAACGCTTATGGTGGGGCAAATAAAAAACATCGTGATTTATTAAATGTTAATATTGACCGTGATTATAAACCAAATATTGAGGGAGATATTGCCGCTCCTAAAAACGAAGCTATTAGTCTTGAAGGTGAAAATTTAAAAGCTAGTAAAGGCATAGAAGTAGGGAACATTTTTCAGCTTGGATGCCACTATAGTAAAAAAATGAAAGCTACTTTTACTGATAAGGATGGTAAAGAAAAATATTTTTACATGGGCTGTTATGGAATTGGAATAGGAAGAACCATGGCAACCATAGTAGAAAAATACAATGATGAAAATGGCATTATTTGGCCAGAACAAGTAGCTCCATTTAAATATCACCTCATTAACTTGAACAAAGATAGTACTCAAGCTGATGAACTATATGCCTCTTTACAAAAACAAGAAATTGAAGTACTATATGACGACCGTGATGAGTCTCCAGGTGTCAAATTTAACGACGCTGACCTTTTAGGAATTCCATATCGATTAGTAATTTCTAAAAAAACTGGTGACCAAATCGAAATAAAAAAACGAACCGAAGAAAAAACAAAATTAGTTGACTTACAAGATATAAAATAATGTTTAAAAACCTTTTGGGAAAATTTTCCCGGGACATGGGAATAGATTTAGGAACTGCTAACACTCTTGTTTATGCTAAAGACAAGGGCATTGTTATTAATGAACCCTCAGTTGTTGCTATTAATGAAAAAACTCAGCAAATTTTAGCAGTTGGAGAAAGTGCTAAAAACATGATTGGAAAAACCCCAGCTCATATTACAGCTACTAAGCCCCTTAGAGACGGCGTAGTATCAGATTTTGAAGTAGCAGAAAAAATGCTTAAACATTTTATAGACAAAGTAAATAAAGAAAATTTTAGTGCCCTTCCCAAACCCAGAGTTGTTGTAGCTATTCCCTTGGGTGTTACTGAAGTAGAAAGAAAAGCTGTCGAAGACGCTGCCTTAGCTGCTGGTGCCAGGCAAGTATTTTTAATTGAAGAACCAATGGCAGCTGCTATTGGTGCCAGACTTCCTGTTCAAGAATCTACTGGAAATATGATAGTGGATATTGGCGGTGGAACCACGGAAATTGCTATAATTTCTTTAGGTGGAGTAGTAAATTCCAGATCTTTAAGAATAGCTGGCGACAAATTAAACCAAGATATCATTAACTATGCTAGAGAAAAATTCAATATTTTATTAGGCGAAAAAACAGCCGAAGAAGTAAAAATCAAAATTGGAACTGCTATTACTCCTAAAGAAGGGGAAGAAATAGAAGCCAAAATAAGAGGACGGGATTTAATAACTGGTTTACCAAAAGAAATTATAATAAATTCTTCTCATATCAAAGACGCTCTAAATAAAACCATTTCAAACATTATTGATAATATTAAATCCACTATTGAAACCACCCCACCAGAACTTGTGGCAGATATTTATGACCGCGGTATTTGTCTTACTGGCGGTGGCGGAAGCTTACTCGGACTTGATGAACGAATAAAAAATTATTTAAAAATTCCTGTATATTTAATTGACGATCCTCAGACTGCTGTTGTTCGCGGAACCGGCATTATATTAGATGATCTAGATAATTTAAAGGACATGCTAATGACCACCGCCGACATGCCCATTATAGTTAACCAATCAAAACCTTAAAATTATTTTTAATATTTATGATTAAAGATAATATTGTTAGATTAATTTTATTGGGAGTAGTCATTGGGCTGCTCATTTTTTTGCATTATGTGGGTGTGCTTTCACCTGTAGAAAATCTTTTTGCTAGGGGATTTAAATATATCCAAAGCCCAATATATAGTTTAAGTACTAAAATCTTTAAAACTGAAAATAAAAGCACCATTGCCGAGCTGGAAGAGGAAAATAAAAATCTAACAAATCAAATACAAGAATTAATTACGGAAAACAGCAAATTAAATCAAAGAAAAGATGATGAACAAAAATATGAAAAACAACTAGAATTTCTAGAAAAAAAGGATTTCATTTCAATTGGTGCAAAAATTATTGGAAAATCAAGCGAGGGCCATTCTGGTATTTATTTAATAAACCAGGGGAAAAATCAAAACATTAAAGAAGGGTATCCAGTAATCACAGAAAATGGAATATTAGTAGGAAAAGTAACTACTGTAGACAGCGATACCTCAAAAATAATGCTAGTTACTAATAACCTTAGTAAAATTGGTGCCCAAGTACAAAATCAAGATTCATCCCAAGGTGTAATTTCTGGTCAACATGGATTAACTATAAAAATAGATTTAATTGCCAAAGATGAAAAATTAGAAAAATACGATATAGTTATTACTTCCGGCCTAGAAGAAAACATTCCCCATGGATTAATCATCGGACAAATTGAAGAAATTGAAAATGAAGAAAGTGATTTATTCCAATCAGCAATTATCTCACCCCTTATTGATTACAAACAACAAACAATAGTTTCTGTAATTATCCCATAATGACATTTAAAAACATTATCATATTTTTAATATTAATCTTTTTTCTTCTAATTCAAATTAGTTTTCTTGCTAATTCTGATTTTCTCCATAAAAATCTACAACTTATTTTCATTTTTTTACTAACCATTCTTTTATTAGCTAAATTTTCTCTTTATTATTGCTTAAAGTGGGCTATTTTTGCTGGGTTAATATTAGACATTTATTCTCAGTTTGTTTTTGGCTCATATATTATCAGCTTTGTTCTGACACTATTTATTGTTTATTTAATTTTATACAAATTTTTAACTAATAAATCATATTACACATTAATTGCCCTTGTCTTGATAGGAACCGTCTCTTATAATTTAATATTATTTATATTAGCCTTATTTTTTTATATTATTAATGTTACTGCTTTTAAAATTGATTTTAATCTAGCCTTACTTACTGGAATTTTTTGGCAATGCTTAATTAATATGTTTATTGTAACAATAGTGCATCTCTTTAGAAAACGAATTCTTAAAGCATTTATTATACAAACATGAAGCCCGATCCCTTTTCGCCCTTTGAGGACAACTCAATAAAAGATACTAATATAAATACCAAATATCAAAAAAGGGTAATAAACTTTTATTTAAATAAAAAAGATAAAAACAAATCTAGTATTTCAGTTTCTGTAGATGAAAAAAAATTATTATGGTTTGGGGGTATTGTTGGCTTTTTTCTGCTCATTTTAATCACTAGATTATTTTTTCTTCAAATTGTACAAGGAGAGGATTATTTAGAAACTGCTGAGGGCAATCGAATCCGAATCCAAACTCTCAAATCTCCCAGAGGAATAATTTATGATCGAAATAATAATCCCTTAGTTAAAAATGTACCCAGCTTCCAGGTTGTGGCTATTCCCATTGATTTATCAAAAAATGATGAAGAAATTGAAAATATTATTTCCAAACTCTCTGATATATTAGAAATTTCTAAAAAAGAAATTAGAGAAAAATTAGACAGTATAGAAAAAAATCCTCGTGAATCACATGTACTATTTGAAGACATTGAACTAAAAAAAGCTTTAATTCTAGATATTGAAAGTAGCACTCTTCCTGGAATACATCTACAAATAAACTCTAAAAGGGAATATTTAACTGAGCCTAGTTTTTCTCATATTTTAGGATATATTGGAAAAATTGATGAACAAGAGTATGACGAAAATAAAACCAAAGATTATCTATTAGACGATTACATTGGAAAAACTGGCATAGAACTATCATATGAAAAAGTTTTACGGGGTATTCACGGTAAAAAAAGAGTGGAAGTAGATTCATTTGGTAAAGAAAAAGAAGTTATTGCGGCCAAAGATGCCATACCTGGAAATAATATTTACTTATCTATAGACTCTGACCTACAAAATAAAGCTACTGAAATATTAAAAAACATTGTAAATGAAAGATATGCTTCAGCTGGAACAGCCATTGTAATGAATCCTAATAATGGAGAAATATTAGCTTTAGTAAACTGGCCAACTTACGACAATAATCTTTTTAGAGAAGGTATTAGTCAAGAAGAATATACTGCATTACTAGAAGACCCAGGAAAACCATTATTCAATCATGCTCTTTCTGGTGAATATCCGCCTGGTTCTACTTTTAAACCAGTAGTGGGCGCGGCTGCCCTAGAAGAAGGCGTTGTTACAAAAAACTCTACAGTTAACAGCACCGGTGGTATAGAAATTAATCAATGGTGGTTTCCAGACTGGAAAGAAGGCGGCCATGGCAGCACTAACATAACTAAGGCCATTGCCGAATCTGTAAATACATATTTCTATTTAGCTGGTGGTGGTGAATTTAATGCTGAAGAAAATATTATTGAAGGTGGCCTAGGAGTTGATAAAATAAAAAAATATGCAGAAAATTATGGATTTAATAATTTAACCAATATTGATCTTCCCGGAGAAAAAACGGGATTTTTACCCACTCGTGATTGGAAAGAAAAAAATAAAGGAGAAGTATGGTATATTGGTGACACCTATCATCTAGCTATCGGCCAAGGTGATATTTTAGCCACCCCACTTCAAATTGCCAATTTTACCTCTATTTTTGCCAATGGTGGAACATATTATAAGCCGCATTTAGTAAAAGAAATGTATGATCAGGAAAATGAACAAACTATTAAAACTTCGACTGAAATCGTAAATGAAAATTTAGTTTCCAGCTATAATATTGATATTATCAGGCAAGGAATGAGAGAAGCTGTTACTTATGGTAGTGCTAAACAATTACAAAGCCTGCCCGTGTCTTCAGCTGGAAAAACCGGTACTGCTCAAGTAGGAGGAACAGACAAAACCCACTCTTGGTTTACTAGTTTTGCCCCTTATGAAAATCCAGAAATCGTAGTTACTGTTCTAGTTGAAGAAGGTGGAGAGGGGACAGAAGCCGCTCTTCCAGCCGCTAAACAAATATTAAATTATTATTTTACTAGTAAGCCCTAATACTTCCCAATAATTCAATATTGATCTAAAATAACAGTATTAAATATTAATAATATAAAATGAAAAAAATAATCGCTATTCTTTTTATTCTGGGTGTTTTTTGTGCTATTCAAAGCGTTCAAGCATCTGCTACCTTAAACGGACAAGTATATGAAATAAATGGCGATTCAATTGAAAATATTAATGCTGAAGCTTTTGCTTGTTCTCAAACTAATGATGCTGATAGTGATCAAACTATAGTCTCAACTGTTGATGGATCTTTTAGTCTAACAGTCGATGGCGACAGTGAATATCAAATATATTTTAGCGACGACCTTAGCAGTGTAAATTCTAAAATTATCTATTTAGAAGATGGAGCCAATATTAATTTGAACTTTTTTGCTGAACTTGATGAAACAATGGCCGTAGTAAGGGGTAAAATTGTTGATAATAACGGAGCTCCGCTCAGTAATGAATCTATCACTCTATATTCCAATGAAGGCGAAGATTCCGCAATAACTTATACTATTAATAGCGATAGCACTGGGAAATTTAATTTTTCCGTACCTCCTGGAAACTATGATCTAGAATCAACCCCCCAGGGCGCCTATTGCGGGCCAGGCGTAGGCCAAGAAAATTGTCTGGGCTTTATCGACCAAAATGTAGAATTAGACCCTAATGAAATTTTAGACTTAGGTACATTAGATTTTACTCCGGCTAATAATCATTTAAACCTATACTTTTTTGCTAAAAATGGAAATGATTCCCCAGAATTATTAACCCTAACTAGAGGACAAGTCCAAGCCCATTCCCAATCCGGCCTTTATTCTGGAATCAATAATATTACTGAATATGAAAACAACATTTCTGACATACCATTAACTTCAAATGAAAATTGGACAATTAATGCCTCTGGAATCGCTGGAACCAGCTTTTATCATGGGACTATTACCATTTCTGGTGATACCACTTTTACTGATATTGTTTTACAAAAAAAATACGATCTGGAATCAGCCAGTATTAATAATATTGATGAAACCTTTTTAGCTAATACAGATAAAGAAATTATCTTAAGCGACGGCACAATTATTAATATCCCCGCCTATGCTATTGATAGTGAGGGGGAGGTTAATGTACTAATTGAACCAGCCTTTGATATTTACGGAGCCAAATTGCCAATTAATGGTTTTGTTTATAATTTTACTGCTTATAACCACTTAGGTGCCCAAGTAGATGAATTTGACAGGGAAATTCCCATTACAATGTCCTATGACGCAGACGACCTGGAAGACCTAGGTATAGATGAAAGTAATATTGTTCCTTCATTTTATTCTGAAAGTTATGATCGATGGCTTAATGTCCCTATTTACACTTTAAACACTAATGATAATACAATTTCTTTCAGCGTTAATCATTTTTCCCAATATGCCGTAGTAGCTGATATGAATTTAGATATTACTAAAAAATACACCAGGGGTAATAAAAAAGCCCAACTTAGGCATGCTCCCAAAAAAGTACGAAAAGTCAAAACAAGAAAAATTGAAATATTATATAATAATTACGTTAAAATTAAAACTAGCTGGAAACGCATTAAAAATGTAAAAAAATATCAAATCCAATTATTTAAAAAAGACAAAAAAAGAGCGAAAAAATTAAATTCACTTTATCAGGTTAGTAAAAAGAAAATAAAAAAATTAAAACGACCTTATAAAATCATTGAAAGAAATTTTAGACCCAATACCCAATATGGCTTAAGAGTAAGAGCCATGAGAAGAGCTGGTAATGAAAATTTTTATGGTGCTTGGAGTAAAAAATCATGGCTAACACCTAACAAGCCTTGACAAAATAAGAGTCATGCAATAAAATACTACAATATGAACAATCAAAAACAAACCTACATAACTGAAGAAGGTTTAAAAAAACTAGAAGAAGAGCTAGAGTATTTAAAAAATACTAAACGCAAAAAAATTGCCGAAAGAATTAGAGACGCCAAAGAATTAGGTGATCTTTCAGAGAATGCAGAATATGCTGAAGCCAAAGAAGAGCAAGGTTTTGTAGAAAGCCGAGTTTTAGAATTACAATCTATTACTAGAAATGTTAACTTAATTAAAAAAAGCAAAAAAGCTAATCAAATTGATGTTGGTTCTACTATTGAAGTAGAAAACGCTGAAGGTAATAAAATGACTTACACCATAGTAGGTTCCAACGAAGCCAATCCACCCAAAGGCCTTATTTCTAATGAATCTCCTATAGGAAAAGCCTTTTTGGGTAAAAAAGTTGGTGAAGAAGCCGAAGTAGAAGCACCTTCTGGCAAAATTACTTTTAAAGTTTTAAAAATTAGTTAATAAACTTTAAATTTGACAAAATTAATATTCATGATAATATGGCAATAGTAAGAAAATATATGAAAATTCAAGCAATCCAACTTAAGAAGAACAAATTTAACTCTTTACTCGGATGAGTAGCTAAATTTGTTTTATCTTAAAAAAATAGCCTCTCAACTGAGAGGTGTTTTTTATTATATATCTAATTATTTTAAGTAAAAATTATGTCTAATCAAAATTTATGTCCAGAATGCGAGGGTCAAGTCGTATTACCATCAGATGCAGAAGTAGGGGAAATCCTAACCTGTTCTGACTGCTCCTCTGAATTAGAGGTCCGCAGTTTAGAACCCTTAATCATTGAATTAGCCCCAGAAGAAGAGGAAGACTGGGGTGAATAAAATTATGAAATTAGGAATCATTTATTCACGGCTTCGAAAAGAAGAAAAATTATTATTTCTAGAAGCCAAAAAACAAGGCATTGATCTTATTAAAATTCAAGATAATGATCTAATATTAGATTTGAATAACAACCAACCTAATATGGATGTCATACTAGAAAGAAGTGCCTATCATAGTCGAATAATTCCCACTTTATCTATCTTAGAAAATCAAGGCATAAAAACTGTTAATAGTTTAGAATCAACTAATATATGTGATAATAAATTATTAACCAGTGTCAGTTTAGCAAAAAATATCATTCCAACTCCTCAAATAAAAATAGCTTTTACCGAAGAAAAAGCTTTAGAGGCAGCCGAAGAATTAGGTTATCCAGTAGTAATTAAACCAGTAAGCGGTTCCTGGGGAAGATTGCTTGCTAAAATAAATGACCGCGAAGCAGCTGAGGCAATTTTTGAACATAAAAAAGTTTTAGGCTCATGTGATCATTCTATTTTTTATATTCAAGAATTCATAAATAAAAATCAAAGAGATATTAGATCGTTTGTGGTGGGCAATCAGACCATTGCGGCAATTTACAGAGAGTCAGAGCATTGGATAACAAATACAGCCCGGGGCGGCCTAACCTCCAGGTGCCGAGTTACTGATGAAATTAATAATTTATCTCTTCAGGCAGCCAGAGCCGTTAAAGGAGAAATAGTAGCTATTGATTTATTGGAAACAAAACATGGAACACTGCTAGTAAATGAGATTAACTCAACCATGGAATTTAAAAATAGCATTGATGTTACTGGAGTAAATATACCAGGTGAAATAATTAATTATTTAAAAAAAACATATGGCAATTAATGTTTCAATTGTGGGTGGATCAGGATATGCTGGCGGAGAGCTGGTAAGATTATTAATATCTCACCCTGAAGTTAATATCAACCAAATAACATCTGAATCAAATAAAGGAAAATTTATTTCTTTACTCCATCCTAATTTGAGAAAAATTTGTAATTTAAAATTCTCTAGTATTAATGATCTTAAAAAATGTGATGTATTATTCCTGACTCTTCCTCATGGAATGACAAAAAACCGATTAACAGAGTTTTCTAATTTAGCCGATATTATTATTGATCTAAGCCAAGATTTTAGATTAAGTGATAAATTTGTCTATGGAATAGCTGAATTGCATCGAGGCGAGCTAAAAACAGCTAATTTTATAGCTTGTGCCGGCTGTAATGCCACTGCTACTATATTGGGCTTATATCCTTTTTACAAAGAAAAACTTATTCGTGAAAACCAAACTACAGTAGAGGCCAAAATTAGTTCTTCAGCATCTGGAAATAAAGCAAATTTAGGCACACACCACCCAGAAAGAAGTGGAGTAGTGCGTTCCTATATGCCAACAGGACACAGACATATTCAAGAAATAAAACAAGAACTAAATACTAATAACGTACATTTTTCTGCTACTTCCATAGAAATGGTCAGGGGAATATTAATAACAGCCCAACTATTTCCCCAAAACAAATTATCAGATAAAGATATTTGGAAATTATATAGGAAATATTACAATGACGAACCATTCATCAGAATAATCAAAGAAAAAAAAGGAGTTTATAGGTATCCTGAACCAAAACTTCTTCGAGGAACTAATTACTGTGATATTGGTTTTGAAGTAGACGAAGAATCTGGCCGAATAGTAATTATGTCAGCAATTGATAATTTAGTTAAAGGAGCAGCTGGTCAAGCTGTTCAAGCCTTTAATATTAGATTTAATTTTCCTGAAATCACTGGTTTGGAATTTAATGGATTACACCCATGCTAATAATTAAAATCGGCGGCGGCCAAACAATTAATATTAATTATATACTTGAAGATTTATCTAGTCTTCAAGAAAAATTTATTATTATTCATGGAGCAAATTATTTAATGGATGAATTTTGTACCAAACTAAATAAACCTCAAAAAACCCTAGAATCAATTTCTGGATTTACTTCCAGATACACTGACCCGGAAACTATGGACATTTTTATAATGGTATATGCTGGCCTCGCTAATAAAAGAATCGTGGAAAAATGTCATCAATACAATATTAATGCTGTTGGACTTTCTGGATTAGACGGAAAACTAGCCACTGGTCAAAGAAAAAAAGCTATTAAAGCAAAAATTAATAAAAAAATCAAACTTATTAAAGATGATTTATCTGGAAAAACTGAAACTATTAATATAGAATTACTAAAATTATTATTAAATAATAATTACACTCCTGTAATTTGTCCTCCAATTTTAAGTGAGGATAACCAAGCTATAAATACTGACAATGATACTTTAACCTCGATTATTTGCAGAGATATGGATATAAAAACAATTATTAATTTATTTGAAGCCCCAGGATTATTAAAAAACCCTAATGATCCAAATTCTTTAATTTTAACAATCAATAAAAATAAAATAAATAATTATATGAAATATGGAGAGGGTCGAATGAAAAAAAAATTATTAGGAGCAGAACAAGCTATTAAAAATAATGTAACTAAAATTATATTAAGTGATGGACGCATTAAAAATCCTGTTTCAAGTGCCTTAAATGGCCAAGGAACAATTATTCAATAAAAAAAATGAATATTCAACAAATTGAAGATCAAAATTTAATTCCAATTTATCAAAAAAGGGATATTGTCCTGGTAAAAGGCAATGGTTGTTATTTATTTGATGAAAATAATAATGAATATTTAGATCTAGCCTCTAATTATGGGGCAAATATTTTAGGTTATAATAATATTAATTTTAATAATGCACTAAAATCACAAATAGATAGGCTAACAAATTGCCACAGCAGTTTTTATAATGATACTCGTGCGGCCTTACTGTCTAAACTAAATAATTTATTTCCAAATTTTAAATCCTTTATATGCAATACTGGAACTGAATCAGTAGAAGCAGCTCTTAAATTTGCTAAAATTATTTCTAACAAAGATGAAATTATTAGTGCCAAACGTTCATATCATGGAAGAACCCTGGGCGCTCTATCAGCAACTGGTATTCCAAAATATCAAAAACCATTCCAACCTTTGATTCCCAATTTTAAACAAATAAATTTTAATGATATTAATGATCTAATAAAAAATATTAGCCATAATACAGCGGCAATTTTACTTGAGCCAATTCAGGGAGAAAGTGGCGTAAATATTCCTAATATTAATTATTTAAAACAAGTAAAAAATCTTTGTGTCAAAAATAATATATTATTAATTCTAGATGAAATTCAAACAGGGTTTAGAACAGGTAAATATTTGGCCGCTGATCATTTTAATGTTGAGCCTGATATTTTTTGTTTATCTAAAGGTTTAGGAAACGGCTTTCCTGTCGCCCTAACCCTTGTTCACAATAATGTTTTTAATAATATTGCCAGGGGAAGTCACGGAACTACTTTTGGCAGTAATCCCATGGCCTGTGCCGCCTCTTTAAAAACTCTTGAAGAAATTGCGAATAATCAATTATTGCAAAACTCAAAAAATATGGGAGAATATTTTTTAATTAAACTTAATAATATTAATTCTCCAATAGTTAGAGAGGTTAGGGGGCTGGGATTAATGATAGCCATAGAACTAAAACAAAAAGCTGGAAAATATGTTAAAGCCTTACAAGAAGAGGGGATACTAGTAATGTCTAATAATAATATTATAAGATTATTACCTCCTTTGATAATTACTAAAGAAGAAATTGATTTAGCTTTAAAAAAATTTAATAAAATTTTATGTTAGATAATATTAAATTACTACAAAAATTAGTAGAAATAGAAAGCCTATCTGGTCAAGAAAAAAAAGCAGCTAATTTTTTAATTAGGCACACTAAAAAATTAAATTTTGACAAAACTTATAAAGATGACGCTGGAAATTTTGTAGCTGAAAGGGGAGGCGGAAATAATATAATTTTATTAGTTGGGCATGTTGATACTGTTTCCGGAAAAATACCAGTCCGCATAAAAAATAATAATCTGTATGGAAGGGGAAGCGTAGATGCTAAGGGATGTTTAGCTACTTTTATCAGTGCTGTAAATAATTTAGTTAATCTAGAAAATAACAAATTTATAATAATAGGCGCAGTAGAAGAAGAATGTGAAACATCTAAAGGCGCAAAATTTATTTTAGATAAATATAATCCAAACGCAATATTTATTGGTGAACCAAGTGGTTGGTCTAATATTACTATTGGTTACAAAGGCAGTCTTAGGCTTGAATATGCAGATGAGTGCCAAAACTTGCATTACGCTAATCCTGATTCAAATTTAATAAATAAAGCAATTAATTTTATTAATAATTTAAAAAATAATCTTAGTGAAGACGAAATATTAGAAATTAGAAATTTTAATACAACCAACAATGGACTAACTCAAAAAGTTAACATAAAAATTAATATCCGAACATCTCCTAATTTTAATATAAATAAAATTGACAATTTATTGAAAAATAAACAAATTACTATCAAAGAAAACATTCCTGGAATAATAGCAAATAAAAATAATTTTTTAGTAAAATCCATGTTAAAAAGTATTAGAAAATCCAGTGGTAAACCAAAATTTTTACGAAAAACCGGTACTTCAGACTTTAATTATTTAGCGAAGAATTGGCCAAATATTCCTATTTTGGCTTATGGTCCAGGTAATTCTAAACTTGATCATGCCCCGAATGAACATTTAGATCTAAATGAGTATAAAAAAGCCATAAAAGTTTTGACTTTTGCATTAAATAGTGTTAAAATGGGCGCATGATAAAATCTGAACAAGAAATCCGGAGGGAAAAACTAACAACAATTAAAGATCAGGGGTCAAACCCTTATCCAAGTACTAGTAAAAGAGATGCTTTAATTTTAGATTTTTTAGAAAATTTTAATAAGCTAAAAAGAAAGAAAAAAGAAGTAACTATTTCTGGGCGAATAATGACATTTAGAGCACATGGCAAATTAGCCTTTGCCAACCTTTTAGATCGTACTGGAAAATTACAAATTATTTTTTCTCAAAATGAATTAGGCCCGGATAAATATAAATTTCTAAAAAATATTGATATCGGTGACATTATCCAGGTTACTGGAACTGCTTTTATTACAGAAAAAAAAGAAGAGTCCCTACTTATTACTGACTATAAATTATTATCCAAAGCCCTAGAACCACTTCCAGACAAATGGCATGGCATTAAAGATGAAGAAACAAGATATAGAAAAAGATATCTAGATATTTTATTAAACCCAGAGCTCCAAGATATGTTTAGAAAAAAGGCTATTTTTTGGAATAGTATGAGACAATTTTTACTAGACAACAAATTTATTGAAGTAGAAACCCCAGTATTAGAGACTACTCCTGGTGGCGCAGATGCTGAGCCTTTTATTACACACCATAACGCCCTAGACATAGACCTATATCTTAGAATTTCTATGGGGGAGCTTTGGCAAAAAAAATTAATGGTAGCCGGATATGAACGGACTTTTGAAATTGGTCGCCAATTCAGAAATGAAGGAATTGATCCAGAACATTTACAAGATTATACTCAAATGGAATTTTACATGGCCTACACAAATTATGAAGAAGGTATGAAACTGGTTGAAGAGATGTACAAGTATGTTATAGCTAAAACTTTTGGAAAATTAAAATTTAAAATAAAAGATTTTGATTTAGATTTTAGTCAAAAATGGGAAAAAATTGATTATGTTTCTGCCATTGAAAAAAAATATCAAATCAACATATTAGACGCTGATGAAAAAAAATTACAAAAAAAATGTCAGGAATTAAAACTAGATGTTTCAGATAAAGCAGGCAAAGGCAGATTAATGGATACTTTATGGAAACAAGTTAGAAAAACTATTGCTGGGCCAGCATTTTTAGTAAACCAGCCTGTTGAAGTTTCACCCCTGGCAAAAAGACAAGAAAAAAATCCAAAATTAGTAGAACGATTTCAAGTAATAACAGCTGGATCAGAAAACGGAAACGGTTATTCCGAACTTAATGATCCAATTGACCAAGAAAACCGATTTAAAGAACAAGCCGCCCTTCGAGAAGCCGGGGACTCTGAAGCTCAAATGCATGACGAAGAATTTGTAGAAGCCCTTAAGCATGGTATGCCACCAACTTGCGGATTCGGCGTATCTGAACGTTTATTTTCATTTTTGATGGATAAGCCAATTCGTGAATGTGTTCTCTTTCCCTTACTTCGTCCAAAAAATAATCACGAAATCACGAAAAAACCGAATGTCGCGAAAAAAGAAGAAAAAGAAGAAAAAATTGATTTTAATATTTCCCGTGAAAAATCTTTAGAACTTTTAAAAGCCCACATGAAAGACGAGGCTAATCTAAATCATAGTTTAGAAAGTGAAGCTGTGATGAGAGGGGTAGCAGAACACTTGGGTGAAGATGTAAAATATTGGGGAGCATTAGGGTTGCTACACGACGTAGATTGGGAATACGGAGAAGATGAACATTGTGTAAAATGTTCTGAGATCTTAAAGGACGCTGGATATGATGATTTATTTGTAGAAACAGTTATATCTCATGGATGGGGAGTAGAAGATTGTGGTAAAGGAACATTAAAAGATTTTAAACGAGAAACTAAAGTTCAGCATGCTCTAGCAGCTAGTGAAACTATTACAGGTTTAATTTTTGCGTCGGCCTTAGTTCGCCCAGATAAAAAACTAGAATCTGTAAAAGTAAAGTCAATTAAGAAAAAAATAAAAGACAAATCTTTTGCCGCCAAAGTTAACAGAAACGTAATAAAAGAATGCGAACAAGTTGGACTAGAATTAGATGAATTTTTAGCCATAGCATTAAAATCCATGCAGGGCATAGCAAAAGAAATAGGATTATAAATAAAAAAATATGATAGACATAAAACAATTACAGGAAAATTTAGCCAAATATAAAAAAGGTGCTGAAGATAAAGGTGTGGAAGTTGAGTTTGAAAAAATTATTCGAGCAGACGAGGAAAGAAAAAACCTAATTCAAAGAACAGACAAATTAAGAGCCGACCAAAATAAAGCTAATGACGAAATTGCTGCTGCTTCTCCTGAAGAAAAAAAACAAAAAATTGGTTTAATGAAAAAATTATCAGATGAAGTTAAAGAATTAACAGTATTACTAAGAGACAAAGAAGATAATTTTCATCAATTAATGAGCAGTATTCCCAACCCTGCATTAGACGATGTTCCAGTGGGAAAATCAGACAAAGATAACAAAGTTCTAAAGAAAGTGGGGGATGTACCAAAAATGGAGTTTGAACCCAAATCATACCTTGAAATTGGCGAAAAATTGGACATTATAGACGTAAAAAGGGCAGCCAAGGTGTCTGGGTCTAGATTTGGTTATTTAAAAGGAGACGCCGTAAAATTGCAGTTTGCCTTACTAAATTATGCTTTAGCCAAATTAGATAAAAATGGCTTCACCGCTGTACTTCCTCCGGTCATGGTAAAGAGACCAGCTATGGAAGCTATGGGCTTTTTAGACCGGTCTGAAGAGGATGTTTTTCAAACCATGCGCGACAAATATTATCTAGTAGGAACATCCGAGCAGTCGATTGGACCAATGCATATGGATGAAATTTTAGACGAAAAAAAATTGCCTTTAAAATATTTTGGCTACTCAACATGCTTCAGGCGTGAAGCTGGTTCTTATGGAAAAGATACTAAAGGTATATTAAGAGTTCACCAATTTGATAAAGTAGAAATGTTCTGTTTTTCTAAACCTGAAGAAAGTGAAAAACTACAAGAAGACATGTTGGGGTTAATAGAAGAAATAATGCAAGAATTAAAACTTCCATATCAAGTAGTTGCACTTTGCACTGGCGACATGGGCACACCCCAGGCTCGAACTTTTGACATAGAAACCTGGGTTCCTTCAGAAAATAAATATCGTGAAACCCATTCTATTTCAACTTGCACTGATTTCCAAGCTAGAAGATTAAACACTAAATATAAAAAAGATGGCAAAAACGAATTCGTCCACACCTTAAACGGCACTTGTTTTGCCTTTGGCCGCATGATCATCGCCATTATAGAAAACTACCAAAAAGAAGATGGAACTTATGATGTTCCTGAAATATTAACTTCTTACTATAATTAAATAACCCGGAGGCACTGATGATAACTGCGGGCCTGCCTGCCGGCAGGCAGGTACGGTGCCCCGCAGTTATCAAATTATTTATAAACTCTCTCTATATTAGAATTAATTCTAGTAACAACTTCATAATTAATAGTTTCAGCCCAAGAAGCAAATTCTTCGGCAGTAATATTTTTTCCTATTAATTCAACTTCATCATTTACTTTTACTTGTTTAATTTTAGATACATCAACTATTATTAAATTCATACAAACTCGACCTAAAATAGGACATCGATGCTTATTTATAAATACTTCACCTCGGCCTGATAATATTCTAGGCACGCCCTCATTATAACCAACCGGTAAAACTGCAATTTTTGTATCTTTTTTTGTTTGATATGTACAACCATATCCAATAAATTCCCCTTTAGGAATAATCTTAACTTGAATAATTTTAGTTTTCCAGGTTAAAGCAGGTTTTAAAATTATTTTTGAATTATGTTTTGACGGCCGCAAACCATACAAGCTTAATCCAAGTCTCATACCATCAAATTTTCCATTAGGGGAGGATAGAATAGCAGCTGAACACGCCGCATGATAATTATTTACCTTAATATTTATTTTATCTAATTCTTCTTTGATTAATTCAAATTTTTCAGTTTGCTTACGCGTAAATAAATTATCTTCTTCAGAATTTGCATAATGAGTAAACACACCTTCGATCTCTAAATAGGGGAGTGCTACTACTTTTTTCACAAATAAAATAAAATCTTTTGACAAAACTCCCAATCGAGATGTTCCAGTATCAACCTTTAGATGAATTTTAACGTTTTTCTTTAAACTAGATAAAAATTTAGCCTGATCTAAATTATAAACAGAAAATTCTATTTTATTATTATTTTTAATTAATTTTTTCGCGTCTTCGCGTGCCCAATAACTTAAAATAAAAATAGGGGATTTAATATTATTTTTTTGTAGGAGTAATGCTTCGGTAGAATTTACTGTACAAATCTTGTCTGCTAATTTCGATTTATCAATTAATTTGGCAATTTCTAAAATTCCATGGCCATAAGCATTACTCTTTACTACGGGCATTAAAAGCCTGTCTTTTCCTATTAATTTACGAAAAGATTTTAAATTATGAATAATTGCTTTTTTGTCTATTTCGACCCAAGTAAAGCCCATTGAATTAAGTTGTCTAATAATTTAGGAAAATCTATGCCTGCTGCTTTAGCTGCTTCTGGTAATAGGGAAGTATCAGTCATTCCCGGAATTGTATTAGCTTCAATAAAATAAAAATTTTCATTTTGGTCTACCATAAAATCAATCCTGGACATTCCATCGCATCCAAGTAATTTATATATTTGTTCAGATGTATCTTGTAATTTTTTATTTAATCCATTATCAATTTTTGCCGGACAAATATGAGTTGAACCACCTTTAGAATATTTAGATTTATAATTATAAAAATCTCCCTCATTTGATATAATCCGTGTTACTGGTAAAACATTTGATTTTTTATTTGGCCCAATTACGCTAACAGTATATTCTTCTCCTTCAATAAAATCTTCAACCAATATTTCTTTATTTTCACTAAACGCCACATTAATAGCTCCCAATAAATCAACTTTATTCTTAACAATAGAAACACCAACCGAAGACCCAGCCCAGTTTGGTTTAACTACACAGGGTAGGCTTATTGAGTCCATATTAATATCTTTTTTATCATAAAAAACCTGATACTTGGGTGTAATAATTCCATATGATTCAACCATTTTTTTAGTCTTTACTTTATCCATACATAAAGATGATGTTAAAACGCCACAACCTACATAAGGAACATGAAAAAGCTCCATTAAACCTTGAATTGTGCCATCTTCACCAAATTTTCCATGCAAAACCGGAAAAACCACATCAAATTTCTGATCTTTCATGTCTTGAATAAATTCTAATAATTCACTTTTTGGATCATATCTAAAAACCTCATATTTTTCCTTTGAAATATTCTCTAAAACCTTTTCACCAGATGCTAAAGAAACCTCTCTTTCAGAGGATTCTCCACCCAATAATACTGCAATTTTTATTTTTTCCATAAAATCATTCTAATTGATTTTTCATAAAATTTCAAGTATAATATTCATTATATGAAAAAGTTATCTAAATATCTGAAAGTAGGCCGGAACCGACGTTTAAAGTATTTAAAAGGCCAGGACTATAAAAAATACAAAGAATCTGACGGTGAAGAATACGCTTTTCGAAAAAAAGAACAAAAACCGCAAACACTTCGTGAATTTTTATTAAATTGGATCTTAAAAAAAGATGGCTGGGCTTGGTTAATTATCGTACTTATCGTTGTGGGTGGGGGGCTAACCTTTCTTTTTGCTACTCCATTTTTCAAAATAAATGAAATAAATTTAAATGGTAATAACCATATATCATCAGAGGAATTAAATAATATAATAAATAAATATAAAAATTCAAAATCTTTATTAATTTTTCCTAGAAATAATTATATATTTTTCAATGAAAAAAAATTACAAAATATTATTACAGAAAATATTCAAAATAAATTTGCCCTAGAAAGCATCTCTATAACCAAAAAACTACCTAACAAAATAAATATTAACATTTCCGAGCGTATTCCAGGCCTTATTTGGCAATCAGGAAGTCAAAAATATCTTTTAGACATAACTGGCTTTCCTACAGAAGAATTTTCTAAACAAGAAAACCAAAAAGAAGAAGAATATCCCAAAATTACAGATCAAAATGAAAAACCAGTAGAAATAGGCCAACAAGTAATTTCAGAGGATTTAATATCATTTGTATTAGATTTAGACCAAACATTCCCCCAAAAAACCAATTTAGAAATTAAAGAATATTTTATTCCTGAAATTCAATGCCAAGAAAAAGTATATCGAGCCGAAAAAATCTTAGCTGAAGAAATAGATGAAACCGAAGACGTTGAAACTAAAAATAAAAAGAAGGAAATATTAGAACAATATAATGCAGGGGAGTTAGATGTAGAAGAAAGTCTAGATTTATTAGATGAAATTAAACGAGAAGAGAAAAAAAACAAAGAGTCTAAGTCTCCTGACGAGGACAGCTCTGATGAATTTATTGAATGGCGAACCTATTACGAACCAGTAGAATGTGATCTAGTTAAAATAAATACTGAAATAAACATCTTAACAGCTAATAACTTTGCCATCTATCTAGACTCAAGTCACGACTTAGACAAACAATTAGAAAATTTAAATTCCATATTACTAGAAATAGTTGACAACAAAGAAAATTTAAATTATATTGATCTACGTTTCCAAGACAAAGTTTATTATAAATAATTAAAATTAGTAAAGACAATTCACGAATTGTCTTAAATAACATATGTACAATAAAACATTAATGGATCATTTCCAAAACCCACGCAACCTAGGCTCTATTAAGAGTCCAGATGGAATTGGCGAAGTTGGCAATCCTACTTGCGGTGATATTATGAAAATTTACATCAAAGTTGATAAAAATAGGTTAACTGACATCAAATTTGAGACTTTAGGCTGCGGAGCTGCAATTGGCACCTCATCTATGGTAACAGAGCTAGCCAAGGGTAAAACACTCTCTGAGGCCCTAAAAATATCAAATCAGGACGTAGCCAAGAATTTAGGCGGTTTGCCAATAGTTAAAATGCATTGTTCAAATTTAGCTGCAGATGCATTACACGTAGCTATTAAAAATTATCAAAATAAGCAAGCTGGTAAAAAGGGAAGTACAAAAAAAATTATTCCACCTTGTTGTAAGAAGTGTAAAAAAAATAAATAACCCCGGAGCCCAGTATCCGGGGTTATACTATAAATATAGCCTTATTTAATATATAGTGTCGCATAAGATATATTGTACGACACATCATATCAATATTCCCCCTTATCTATATATACCTCTAAATAATTATTTTAATTATAATCTCAAGCTTGTCGAGAGATTCCCTAGTCCACTCTACCCTCTTAAAAAATTATTTATATAAAATAAAAATAAATT
>JBDRII010000029.1:0-5866 GCA_043816085.1 Patescibacteria group bacterium
TCGCGGAGGCCTGATCGAGAACATCAACCTTCCGACTCCCGGAAAGGGAAAATGCGTATGACATGACATGAGGAGAGAGTGCACCAGGTTCCAACCCGCGAATCTGGTGACTCTCTTTATGCTCTGGATTTATTAATCAAGAGTATAAAGAGGTTTATTTGTTCTTTGATTTTATACAAAAGAGATTCAAAACAACGAAACAGGAAATAAGGAGAGACAGAGAAATGAAAAAAGGAAAAAGGGTTGAAAAAGTACGATATATCTGCGAAGGGGGAGATGGAAGCGAAGCAACAGTTGCGATCGAGCTTCGTACAGAGTTTCCAGGTATAGGTGGTACGATTGTTACGCAGGAAGGAGTCCCCACAGCAGTTAGAAGGGAATATAACCAATCTTCACGAATTGGTCATCGAATATTCCTTATTATGGCGCTCGTCAAAAAGCTGGATGACTATTTTTTCCGTAGAGGCGTGTATGCTTTTGCTCACATTCCGAGGCCTCTGGGTTCGGTTAGCGCCGGATCTGGACAGGAGGCCTGCTATTATGAGTGGGCCTTTGGCAAGGAAGGCTTCAGGTGGGAGCTTGATGATCCCTCTGGCGGCAGAATAATAGTCCAGCTTGATGATTGGAACCAGTTCGTGGGGGCTTTTGCTGGTGCTGGAATAGATTTGGGATGTGATTCCTGTGACGTGGATGACGGTAGATATTCCAAGAATATCATCCACCAGCTGGATTCCATGCCAAGTGAAAGGTTGAGCTGTCTGTGGAAGCGAATCGATTTTGGCCCGCGGAGCATTACCATCGACTACGAGAAGCTTTCCCGATTCCTCCAAGACCAAAAGAAGAGACTGGAACGGGTACTGCGTAGCGAAAGGTATAAGATGGCTACGCTGACCCGACAGTACCTCCAGGATGGTCCGGAGAAGATGGACAGGCTTGACATTGGTCGACTGGAAGGGATGATCGGCAATTATCGTCTGTCGACTATCCGGCACCATATTTCCGGAGGAACTGGGGTCAGGGGTCGGATGTTGACTCTGGGATCGAGAACTGAATCTCTGGTATGAAAAAAACCGAGGAGAGAGTGCACCAGGTTCGAACAAACGTTCCTGGTGACTCTCTTTATGTTTTTAAATTCGTTTAAAATCATAAAAAGAGTTCACTATTCCTGACACTACCTGCCTGTCGGCAGACAGGAAGTGTCATGGCAGCTTTTAAGACTAAAGTCTTCTGCCATGCGACTTTAGTCGCAGGAGAAACAGTTTGATTTTTTTGAAAATCATGGTATAATACCCTAGATAAGCTTTAAAAACCGTTAAAAATATGGAAAATCCAATTAATAAATACTTTGGATCTACAAAGAAATTCGTGTGGGAAGTTGCAAAAGTAGTGGTTATTTCACTAGCTATTATCATTCCTATCAGATATTTCGTAGTTCAACCGTTTTACGTAAAAGGCGCCTCAATGGAGCCTAATTTTTATGATTATGAATATCTAATAATAGATGAGTTGTCTTATCGTTTTAACGACCCTGCCCGGGGGGAAGTAATTGTTTTAAAGGATCCTAGAAATACACGGCAATATTTTATTAAAAGAATAATTGGCTTGCCAGGAGAGACTGTAGAAGTTAAAGACGGGGAAATAAAAATAAATAACGATGATTTTGAAGAAAGTAAATTATTAGACGAAATGTTTTATTTGGAAAATATAAAAACTGGTGGAGATATAAAAGTAAAATTAGAAGCAGACGAATATTTTATATTAGGAGATAACCGATCAGCTAGCCTAGATTCTAGAGTTTTTGGTGCAATTAATGAAGATGAGATAATTGGTCGAGTGTGGCTAAGAGCCTGGCCTTTTACCCGAGTTAAACATTTTGAGCCTTTTGAATATAATTTTAAATAATTAATTTATACCTCATCCCTCTGACTCCCTTCTCCTCGTCAGGAGAAGGGAGAACGCAAATTAACAGGGTTCCCCCTCTTCCACGTAGTGGAGAGGGGGACAGGGGGAGAGGATCATAAAAAAATATGCCAAGAAAAAAAATTACTACAATGACAAAAAAACAACGGGAAGAGGACGAGCCACGAAGAGTGAGTAAAATAAAAGCACCGCAGCTTTTAAAAGGAATGAAAGACGTTTTACCTCAAGACCAAAAATATTGGCAATTTATTTTAAAAGCTTGCCGCAGAATTGCCAGTTCTCATTGTTTTGACTGGATAGAAACGCCAATTTTAGAATCTACTTCATTATATCAGAGGTCAACTGGAAAGTATTCTGATATTGTACGAAAAGAAATGTTTTCATTTGTGGACCAAGGTGAAGAAAATATTTCCCTGAGACCAGAGTTTACTCCTGGAATTGCCAGGGCCTATGTAGAGCATGGCATGATTAATTTACCCCAACCTGTTAAATTTTTTACTTATGGGCCAATTTTTAGGCATGACAAGCCCCAAGCTGGGCGTTACCGTCAATTTTCTCAGCTGAATTTTGAAATTATTGGGGATAAGTCACCAGCCATTGATGCTGAACTTATTTGTATGGAATATTTTATTTTACATGACCTAGGCCTAGAATCTACCACTCATGTAAATTCTATTGGTTGCCAGGTATGTCGGCCACAATATATGGAGCTTCTTTCAGATTATTTTAAATCTAAAAGAAAAAATTTATGTGAAGATTGTAAAACTCGGCTAACAAAGAATCCGCTTCGTATTTTAGATTGTAAAGAAACTGTGTGTGGAGAAATTGCCTCTGAAGCCCCACAAACTGTGGATTATTTATGTGAAGATTGCAAAACGCATTTTATGAGAGTTTTAGAACATTTAGATGAAGCTGACATTCCATATGTATTAGACCCAAAAATTGTTAGAGGTTTAGATTATTATACTAGCACTACTTTTGAAGCATTTTTAAATCAAGAAGGTGAAGAAAAAATTGGCCGGCAAACAGCGCTTTCAGCTGGGGGACGGTATGATAAATTGATTGAAGAATTTGGTGGCCGGCTAGATACGCCAGCTTGTGGTTTTGCTATGGGTGTGGAAAGAATAATGCTGGCTTTAAAAGAAAATGAAGTGGCTGTTCCGCCTCTTCCTAAGGCTGACGTTTTTTTAGCTCAGCTAGGAGCAAGTGCCAGAAAAAAAGCAGTTCGGTTGCTGGAGGATTTAAGAGAAGAGGGTTTGTTTATTAAAGCAAACTTAGTAAAAGACAGTTTATCTTCTCAATTAAGTTTGGCAAATAAATTAGATGTAAAAATAACTTTAATTTTAGGTCAAAAAGAAGTTACAGATAAAACAATTTTAGTAAGAGATATGGAAACTGGCAGCCAAGAGATTGTAGATTTAAAAAAATTAGTAGTTGATATAAAAAAGAGATTGAGAAAAATTGACGAACAAAAACAATGACTGATTCAGAATGCATTTTTTGTAAAGTAATAAACAAAGAGATTAAATCTGACATTTTGTTTGAAGACGCTGATATGATTGTGTTTAAAGATATTCGGCCAAAAGCTAGGATACATTTATTAATAGTACCTAAAAAGCATATTACTGCCTTTAGTGAAATTAAAGAGGAAGATAGTGAGCTAATTGGTAAGTTAATGTTAAAGACTAAAGAAATAGCAGAAGAACAGGGAATATCTGAATCTGGGTATAAGGTTGTAATAAATTCTGGTAAAGAAGGTGGCCAAATTATATTTCACTTACACATACATTTATTAGGTGGAGAACCATTGCTAGGAGTAGTTTGACATTATTTTAATATAATGTTATATTTTTTTTATAGATAAATATTAATTTTTAAGAACGGGAGGTGAATTTCTTTGGTAAAAGTAGAAAAAAATGACGGAGAGTCAAATGAAAGTCTAATACGGAGATTTGTGCGAAAAGTACAAACCTCTGGTCGTTTAATACAGGCAAAAAAGGGTATGTTTGTGCAATCAAAGCCAAATAAAAGACAACTTAGACAATCAGCTATCCGCAAAAAGAAAATTGAAGTAGAAAAAGATTATTTACGAAAAATCGGTAAATTAGAAGACAATAAAGACAAATACGGCAGAAAAAAAGCTCCTAATTTAAAGATTAAAATTAAAAAATAATATTTCGGCAGGCTCAATATGAATATTCAAGAAATTATTCAAAAAGATTTAGTAGATGCCCAAAAAAATAAAGATCAAGAAAAAATTGATACTTTAAGGTTAGTAATGTCTGAAATAAAAAATAAGCGTATTGATTCGGGAAAAGATTTAAAAGACAATGAAGTACAATCTATTGTACAAAAAGAGATAAAGAAACGAAATGATTCTATTAAAGCTTTTAAAGACGGGGGCCGGGAAGATCTAGCTAAAAAAGAAGAACAAGAAATAGCCATAATTGAAAAATATTTACCAGCTCAAATGAGCGAGGCAGATGTAAAAAAGGCAGTAATTAAAATAATTAAGGAAAATTCAGATTTGGATTTCGGCCCTTTAATGGGAAAAGTAATGCAAGAATTAAAAGACAAGGCAGACGGAGCCTTAGTAAAAGACATAGTTTCAAAAGAAATAAAAAAATAAAATGCACATAAAAAAAGGGAAAACCCTAAATTATCTTACATTGGTTTCAACAGTGGTAATTTTGGGGTCTTTCCTTTTTTGTTTGGCCATGCCAACATATGCCCAGGTTTTTACGGATTATGATATTAATTTGGGCGATGACAGTCCCTTGGAAATCGCTGTAGCTTTAATTAATTGGGCTTTGGGGCTTTTAGCTTTGATCGCGGTTTGTATCATGCTTTATGGCGGATTTCTTTGGATGTTTTCTAAGGGCGAAGAAGATAAGATTGCCAAAGCCAAGCTGGTTCTTCGAAATGGACTTATTGGATTATTAATTATTTTAGCAGCCTGGGGAATTACTGCTTGGCTAATAAATTTATTTGCTGATGTTACAGGAGCAAATGATGACGACTGTGTGGGAGTTTGTAGCCCAACTTATGGCGGCGGAGGTGGTATGGGTGATTTTCGAGTGCATCATGTGAATCCTACGCCATATCAAGAAGACGTATTTCTTTGTACAACTGTAGCTATTACGTTTAGTTTACCGGTTAATGAAGAAACAATTTTATTAGAATCTGATGATACGCCAAATGATTTAATTGATAATGGTGATATTGAATTTGAGAATTTTAGTCTTTATATAAAAGGTGCGACGAAAGATCATGATGAATCTTGTAGCAACCATAATGAATGTCGCTCTGGAGTTTGTACTGATTCCAAATGTTATGGTAATGAAGTGACTGGTAGTATCACTATGTTTGAATCTGGTTATGGCTTTTCTTTTTATTCTGATGAGGATTTTCAGATGGATACTACTTATAGGGCTGAGCTAACACCTGGTGATGCTATTGGCGGAACTGGCATTTTTTCTTTAGATGGAGAAGGTTTATCTGAAGCTGATCCATTAAAAGGATGGGAATTTACCACAGGTCAAGACACAGATGAGATTCCTCCCCAAGTAAGTTTTGAATATGACAACGATGATCCAGAAAGACTTTTGTGGCTGATGCCTAAAGATACTGAAGTAGACGTTTGTTTATATGCACCAATACAAGCGGTGTTTAATGAAAGTATTGACCCAGCCACAGCCAGAACTGATAATGTTTGGTTGTATGATTACCAGGTAGACATGTCACCCAGAAAAGAATTAACGGTAGATGCACCGCGGTTAAATAGTAAAACTGGAATAACAGATGGAGCTTTGATTTCTCAAAGCAGTGATATTTTAGAAGAATTTCATGAATATGGTATTAGTTTATATTCTGGTGACGCAAATAATGATTTTAATATGGCTATCCGGGATATGTGCGGTAATCCTTTAGACGGTAATTTTAATAC
>JBDRII010000030.1:0-11802 GCA_043816085.1 Patescibacteria group bacterium
CTAGCAGCTGAAAGAGTGGATAAATATATTGCCAATTCACAAATTGTAAAACATCGAATAAATAAATATTATAATCAAGATAGCGACATTATACACCCTCCAGTTGAGGCCCAAAAATTTTATATTAGCAAACCCCAGGATTATTTTTTGGCAGGTGGACGTCTAGTGCCCTATAAAAGATTTGATCTAATTATCGATGCCTTTAACAGATTAGGGCGCAAATTAAAAATATATGGTGATGGCCCAGAATTAAAAGCTTTAAAAGCCAGAGCAAAATCAAACATTGAATTTCTTGGCCGAGTATCAGACGAGGAAATAGCAAAATTATATTCAGAGGCTTTAAGCTTTATTAATCCCCAAGAAGAAGATTTTGGCATTACTGTAATAGAAGCCATGGCATCTGGCCGGCCAGTTATTGCTTACCGAGCTGGTGGTGCAACAGAAACCGTAATAGAGGGTGAAACTGGCACATTTTTTGATTACCAAAATTGGGAAGATTTAGCTGACGCCATTGTCCGGTTTAAATCAGAGGATTACAATCCAGAAAAAATCAGAGCTCATGCGCTAAATTTTGATAAAGAAGTTTTCAAAAATAAAATTAAAAATTACGTAGAAGATCAATATCAAACATTTAACAATATTAATTAATTTAAGTAAAGACGCGATTTATCGCGTCTCAAATTTATGGAATTAAAAGATCATTTCAAAATTATTAAAAAAGCTGGTTTGTTTATTCTAATTTTTTCTGTTTGTGTAGCTTTGGCTGCATTTATTTTCGCCTATAATCAACCAGAAAAGTACAAGGCTTCTATTGCCTTTGATATTAACATGGTAAATCGTCCAGCCACAGATGAATATCAATATGGATCTTATTATGATTTAAAAGGAGCGGAAATTTTTTCCCAGCATGTAATTTCCTGGTTTTTAACCCCATCTGTTACTGCTGAAATATATGAAAAAGCTGGCATTGATTATGAAGTGACTTCTTATTCCAGTTTTACTAATCGCTTTAAAGCCAAACAATATTCTGCCCAAAATGTAGTAGTAACCTTTACTGACGTTTATGAACCAAATGCTAATAAACTAGCCAAAGCCATCGTAGAGGTAGTAGAGAAAAAAACTAGTACTTCAGCTAAAGACGTGGAAAATCGGTCACAATGGGAGGCTAGAGCCGCTAAAACAATGATTATTAAATCATCTAATCCTTTAGGCATTGTAACAGCTTTGGGATTTATTTCCGGTCTAATTATTTCTATTTGTCTAGTCTATTTATATAGATATTTTAAGACTTCCTAATGAAAATTGGCATTGATCTAAGATCAACTGATCTGTCTTCTTACGGGGGAGTTTCAAATTACGCTCATAATCTTATTGTTAATTTATTAAAAATTGATCAAACCAATCAATATGTTTTTTTTGGTAATCAATTTTCTAAAGCAGAGAAAAAAATAGAAAAATACCTGCCTACCGGTCAGGCAGGTAAATTTAATAATTCGGAAATAAAATTTTATTCTGTACCAAATAAATTATTTAATTTTTCGCAAAAATTTTTTCATTATCCCAAAATTGATAAATTAATTGGTGGGGTAGACGTATTTTTTTCTCCCAATATTTTGTTTACTTCTTTGTCAAAAAATTGCAAACATATAATTTGCGCCCATGATTTATCATTTAAATTATTTCCGGAATTTTTATCAGCCAAAAGAAGATTATGGCATTTTTTTGTAAATCCAAAAAAATTGTATCAAAGTGCAGACAAGATCATTGCAGTTTCAAAAAATACTAAGCAAGATTTAATAAAATATTTTAATATTCCTGAAGAAAAAATCAAAGTTATTTATTCTGGCTTAAATAAATTAGAAATAGAAAATATTAAAATAGAAGAGACAAAGAAAAAATATAGTTTACCGGAAAAATTTATTTTTACATTATCAGTTATTGAGCCTCGAAAAAATATTACTAGTATCATTGAAGCTTTTGAAAATATTCAAAAAAAATATCCAGATCTAAATTTAATTATCGCAGGTCGTAAAGGTTGGAAATATAAAAATATTTTAACAAAAATAAATAATAATAATAAAATAATTTATTTAGAAAATATTTCAGAAAAAGAAAAGGCAACACTGTTACAATTAGCGAGGGCTTTTGTTTTTCCTAGTTTTTATGAAGGGTTTGGATTCCCGCCATTAGAAGCCATGTCTTATAACACACCGGTTATTACATCTAATAATTCTTCTTTATCTGAAATATGCGCAAACAACGCAATTCTAATTGATCCATATAACATAATCGAGCTACAAAAAGCTATGGAAGAAGTTTTATCAAATACTGAATTAAGAAATAATTTAATAGAACGAGGCAAAAAATTAAGTGATGATTTCACTTGGGAGAGAACTGCTGAAGAGACATTAAATTTACTTGAAAATATTTATTAAACCCTTCGGTACAATTTTTCGCTTCGCGAAAAATCACTCAGGGTTAAAAATTAAGCAGAAAATAATTACAAAATGTTTATTAAATAAATTAAAAAATCCTGAGTGTTTTTTACGAAGTAAAAAATGTACCGAAGGATTTCAATACAAATATCATACTATGCCATATTTTGTATATATAAACGGGGGAGAGGATAATAAATTATATGTTGGTCAAACTAATAATATTATTAGAAGATTAGAGGAGCATAAAATTGGCAAAGGTGGAAAATATAGTACACGGAAATTCAAAGGTATTTTAATGCTTCGTCACTTAGAAATTTATTCAACTAGAAAAGACGCAGAAAAAAGAGAAAAACAATTAAAAGGATGGACAAGAATGAAAAAAGAGGCTTTAATAAATGATAATGAAAATCAATTAAAACAATTATCTAGAAAGAAGGAGTTTAATGATTTAAATATTAATCTAAATAGAAAAAATCCTGAGTGTTTTTTACGAAGTAAAAAATGTACCGAAGGATTTTTTAAAAACACCGAAGGATCATGAAATATATGCATATAGGAATAGACGCTCGGTTTTATGGGGGAGAGCAGTCTAAGGGGCTGGGCCGGTATACCCAAAAATTAGTTGAATATTTAGCTCAAAATGATAGCCAAAATCAATATACTATTTTTTTACAGCAAGAAGCTTATGATAATTGGAATATAGCTAATAAAAATTTTAAGCCATGTCTGGCTCCATATAATTGGTATTCTCTAGATGAACAATTAAAAATGCCTTTAAAAATAAAGCAGGCCAAAGTTGATTTTATGCATTTCCCTCATTTTAATGTACCTCTTTTATATCGGGGTAAATTTATAGTAACTATTCACGATCTTATTATTACCCATTTCCCAACCCAAAGAGCCACTACTCTTGCTCCTTGGCTTTATAAATTAAAACAGTTTGCTTATAAAAGAGTAATTTCTCATGCTGCCAAAGATTCCACTAAAATAATTACTGTTTCCAATTATTCAAAAAATGATATTGTAAAAACTTTTAACCTTCCAGCTGAAAAAGTAGAAGTGACTTATGAAGCTTCTGAGCCACCATCAAAAAATAATATTCCTGAAGAAAAACAAAAAGAAATATTAAATAATTTTAATATAAAAAAATCATATTTATTATATGTAGGAAATGCTTATCCTCATAAAAATTTAGAAATTTTAATCGAAGCAATTAAAAAGTTAAAAAAACAAAATGAGTTAACTGATCTTCAGTTGGTGCTAGTAGGGAAAAAAGATTATTTTTATAAAAAATTGGAAGAAAAAATATGGTCAGATGATTTAGAAGACGATATTATTTTAACAGGTTTTGTAAAAGATGAAGATTTACCTATTTTATATCAAAGATCTCTGGCCTATATTTTTCCCTCAAAATATGAGGGGTTTGGTTTACCGCCCTTAGAAGCCATGACATATAAAAGCCCAGTTTTAAGTGCAAAAAGTTCATGTTTACCAGAAATATTAGGGGATTCTGTACTATATTTTGAAACTAATGAAGTTTGTGGTATAATAAATCAGGTTAAAAAAATACAAAGCAACCCTAAGTTAAGAGAAGAATTGATTGCGAAGGGCCAAAAACAAATAACAAAATATAGTTGGCAAAAAATGGCTGTGGAAACAGTTAAAATTTATGAGTCAATACAAAAATAAAGAAATTCAACCTACTAGAAAACACCGAGTAAATCCTTCATTTTATGGTGTTCCTTCAGATAATGTTTTAAATTTAAAAGAACTTCAGTCAGCCAAAGAAACAGTAAAACAGGAAAAAGAGGATAAGCTATCTCGAAAAGAAAGACGGCTTTTAAAGAAACAGGAAAAATTAAAGAAAAAGCAAGAGCTCAGAAAAGAATTAAAGACTCAGAAAAAATCTAAACCAGCAAAGGTAAAGAAAACTAAAGAAAAATTAAATAAACCAAAACAATTTAAACCTGAATTTTCATGGGGCTCACTAACAAAATCTCTAGCTTCTTTTGTTATTTTTGGTTTAGTTATTGTTTTACCATTTGCTTCTTCAGCCTATTATCAGCAATTAGATGATATCAAAGCCACAATCATGGACATGTCCAAGCAGGCTATTTCTAATTTAAAAACTGGTGGCGAAAAAATTGTAGCTATGGATTTTCAAGGAGCTGATCAAGATTTTTCGCAGTCAGTAGAAAATTTCCAAGAAGCAAAAACACAGCTGGATGATGTTAATTCAGTAATGTCTTCATTAATAAAGATTATTCCAGTGAAAGGAGACGAATTTGAATCTGCCGAAAACATTTTAATTGCCGGAGAAAATCTAGCCGGCGCAGCCTCAGATCTAGCCAAGGCTTTTGACCTTTTTAATGACCTCGAATTAGGTTCAATTTCTAGTGATACAGATTTTAGCATTACTTCTACTTTAGTGGTATTACACTCTGCTCTTAGGCCAACAGTCGCCAAAATAGAGTTAGCTAATAAAGCCATGGAAAACGTTTCTCCCAGTGTTGCGCCAGGTGAATATCAAGAGCAAATATTACTTTTACAAGAACAATTACCAGTCTTAAGTAAAAATTTATCGAAAATCCTTTCTTTAACTGAAACCTTGCTTTCAGTTTTGGGCCATGAAAGTCCAAAGAGATATTTAGTGCTATTTCAAAATAACCATGAAATAAGACCAACTGGTGGTTTTATTGGTTCTATTGCTTTAGTAGATATTGATCAAGGTAAAGTAATGAAATTAGAGGTTCCTAAAGGCGGAACCTATGATGTTTCTGGAAATTTAAACGTTGACCTAATAGCTCCCACTCCATTGCATTTAGTTAATTCTCGTTGGGAACTCCAAGATGCAAATTGGTGGATTGATTTTCCTGTGTCAGCTGAAAAAATAGAATGGTTTTATGAAAAATCAGGTGGTCCATCTGTAGATGGCATTATTACTCTTACCCCATCAGTTATCGAACAAATGCTAGCCATTACCGGGCCAATTGATATGACTGAAGATTATGACACAATTATAGATAAAGATAATTTTTACGACATAGTCCAAAATGAAGCTGAAAGAAAATATGATGAAACAACAGAGTCTAAAAAGATTATTGGTGATCTTACTCCCATTTTATTAGATCAAATTTTTTCATTAGAAAATGCTGATCTAGGCCAAGTGATTCTAATGCTTTATGGAGCTTTACAAGAAAAAGACATTCTTTTCTATTTTAATGATAAATATCTAGAACAGGAAATAAAAGATCTGGGTTGGGGCGGAGAATTAAAACAGACTCCAAAAGATTTTCTAAGCGTAGTTAATACAAATATTGCGGGTGGAAAAACTGACGGCCAAATAGAAGAAATAATTGAACATTCTGCTCAGATTAATTCTGATGGTTCGATTATAAATACAGTCCAAGTTACTCGTACTCATAAAGGTCAAACTGACGATGAATTTGCCAATGTAAAAAATATAGATTATGTCAGGTTTTATGTACCCGAAGGCTCTGAATTTATTTCCGCTGAGGGTTTTAATCAGCCCGACCAAGACCTCTTCTTTGATGTTGAAGAAGAATATGAAGTTGATGAAGATTTAAAGGCTATTTCTGGCAATGTAATTATTGAAGACACCACCAGAACCAGGATCAATAATGAGCTAGGAAAAACTGTATTTGGAAATTGGATTCAAGTGTCTCCTGGTGAAAGTCAAACCGTTAGTATAAGTTATAAATTACCGTTTATATTAAAAACAGAAAAGATTTTCAATAAATTTGATTCTTATTCAATTCTTTTTCAAAAACAACCAGGTTCATTAGATCCTTTAGTAATTTCAAAGCTACAGGTTCCAGATAATTTCGAACAAGTCTGGCAATATCCAACAGATTTTACTAAAGATTATTCTACAACTTTAAATGTAGATCGATTTTACGGCGTAGTCTTAAAGCATAAATAAATGCTATCTAAATTGTTGCAAAAACTTCAAACAACTATTTTTGGGGGAGCCTTAATAATTGGTACAGCCTCAGTTATTAGTCGTTGCATTGGTTTAGCTAGGGACAATTTGCTAGCTAAAATTTTTGGTCCTTCAGATATATTAAAAGCTTATTATGCTGCTTTTAAAGTTCCAGATTTGATTTTTAATATCATTGTTTTAGGTGCTCTGTCAGCTGCCTTTATCCCTACCTTTTTAGAAGTTTGGAATAAAAAAGAAAAAACTGAAGCTTGGAAAGTAGTAAATACTTTAATAAATATTTTAATTGTTTTAGTTGTTACTTTAATTATTCTAGCCTATTTCTTTGCTCCCTATATCGTAGATTGGACAGTAATGAGATATGGAACAGATTATGAAAAAGATTTGACTGTTGAATTCATGAGAGTGATGATAATTGGTGTTTTCTTTTTTGCTATATCCAATGTCTTTGCCGGAATATTAAATTCATTTAAGAAATTTTTTATATATTCTTTAGGCCCAATTTTTTATAACATTGGTATAATTATTGGCATAGTATTCTTTACTGAAATTTATGGAAATATTGGTCTGGCTTACGGGGTTGTTTTAGGTGCTTTTTTGCATTTTTTAATTCAGCTGCCAGCCGTTATAAAAGCTGGTTGGCGATGGCGACCACACATAGATTTAAAAAATCCATTTGTAAAAAAAATATTGCGCTTAATGGCACCTCGTTCTTTGGCCTTAGGAGTTACTCAATTAAATATTATTGTTATAACAGCCATTGCCTCTGGTTTGGGGGAAAAAGCCATTCCAATTTGGAACTGGGCTGAAAATTTACAGCATTTTCCCATTAATGTTTTTGGTGTATCTCTGGCTCTTAGTGCTTTCCCAGTTTTTTCTACTGCTTACGCCTTGCATGATAAACGGAAATTCTTGGAATGTTTTTCTGTTTCATTTAGAAGAATAATGTTTTTTATTATTCCTATATCAATAATAGTGCTTCTTCTAAGAGCTCAATTTGTAAGATTGGTCTTGGGTTCTTTTGGTGGAGGCATGTTTGACTGGGACGCCACTATTCTAACCGCTCAAACACTTGGGTTTTTCTCTATCTCTATGTTTGCTCAAGCCTCTATACCACTTCTGGCTCGAACTTTCTTTGCTCAGCATAATACCAGAATTCCCGTGATCATTAGTATTATATCAATGTTTGTTAATGCAATTTTAGCTTATATTTTATCTGGCTACATGGGAATCTACGGTCTAGCCCTAGCCTTTTCGATATCTAGTCTAATAAACATGTTGCTTCTGCTTTCAACTCTCAGATTAAAATTTGGTTATTTAGATGATAAAAAAATTATTAGCTCTGTTTGGAAAATTATAATAGCATCTTTAGTTATGGGTATTATAATGCATGGTATGAAATATTTTGTTGCTCCATTGGTAGATATGCAAACTTTTATTGGTATTTTCATTCAAACATCAAGCAGTCTACTGGCTGGTATTTTTGTTTATGGGCTGATTGCCTTAAGATTTAAATTTGATGAAGTTAATTTGGTTATGGATTGGTTAAAGAAAGCCTCATCATGAAGAAACAAATTAATTTATATTTATCACTATTAATAGGAGCTTTAATTATTGTTTCATCCTTGTTTTTTTTAAGCACTTATTTATATAATTGGGATACTGGTCAATTTGCCTTAGGTCTAGAACACTTTGATGTAAAAATGCATCAGCCTCATCCACCTGGATATCCTATCTTCATTTTTTTAGGGAAAATATTAGATTATATTTTTAATAATGCTAATTTGTCTCTAAGCATATTATCGTTATTATTTGCTACCCTGGCTGGCGTATTTTTTTATTATTTAGTTATTACAGTTTCTAAAAATCAAAAACTAGCTTTCATGTCCTCGTTGTTTTTTATATTTAATCCAGTTTTTTGGTTTTACCGGGAAGTCGCCCTCACATATACAGTAGACCTTTTAGCTTCAATATTAATTGCTCTGGCTGGATTTAAAATTCTATTTACCAGACAATATAAATATTTTTATTTAATTGCTTTAGTTTTTGGCTTAGTTGGAGGTATAAGGCCATCCCTCTTGCCCCTCTTGTTTCCTTTAATGATTTTAATTTTATTTTTTGTGCGTAGTAAAAAAGTAGTTTTTTGGTCCTTAACCTTGTTTGTTATCTGCTTTTTATCTTGGTTCGTTCCTATGGTTTATATTTCCGGCGGACTAAAAGAATATTATGATACCACACTTAATTTATTTTTAGCTGCCGCAGAAAGTACGTCAATTTTTTCTCAAATAAAAACTTTTGGTGGAATATTATTTGTAGCTATTTGTGGAATATTAATACCACTACTGCTATCAGTTTTTTATTATTTTAATGCCAAAAATATTTGGAAAAAATTCAAAGCAATAAATAATAATTTTAGTTTAATTAAATTTACTTTAATAATACTTGCTTGGATACTCCCAGCCTCTTTTGTTTATAGTTTTCTTCACTTCGGACAGCCAGGATATGTTTTAGTAATCTTGCCAGCCTTTTATTTGCTATCTATTTTAGGTATGTCTTATTTTTTACAAGGTAAAATAAAATTTGCTATCTTGTTAATTTTATTAATTGGCCAAGCTTTAATATTTTTAATCCCTGGCTACAGCACTGCTATTGATTTTAGATTATCCAGGATAGATCCTTGGTTAACTAAATTTTCAGCTAACAAAATAATAGAAAATGACAAAAAACTTGAGACTATATTTACTAGCATTAATAATTATATTAATAGTCGTGGTTTAAATGATAAAGAAGTAATAATGATAGTACCTCGAAATTTATTTTATATGGAAAATGGTATTGAAATGAGAAATGATGAAATTTTCAGGCAAATTATGTATTATTATCCAAATATTGAAATACTAGAATTAGCTCCAAACCGAGATTATTATTTAAAAGGAGAAAATTATAAAACCGAGACAGTTAAGAAAAATAAATATAGCTTATCAGAAAATAAAAAGGCTGCTATATTTGTGGCAAATAATATAGAAGAACAAGATATGCCAACAAATTTAAAATTACAAAAATCAAATCGTATTTACTTTGCTGATTTGGAAAAAATAAATAATTTTACATTCTTAGAAAATAAATTTCAATTCAAAAAAACTAAAGATTGTGATTGTGGAAATTAATCTAACTGACCATGTCTAAAAAGGTCAGTAAATCATAATTTAATATTTCTCCTATTTCATCGTAACTAATGATAACTTCTTGGGTTCCAGCAGCATAGGGCGCTACATAATATGGTGGAAAATAAAATGTCATGCCATCACTATCAAAAGTAAAATGGTAAAAGTTATCTGCATATGGACCAGCACCTTCTTGGAGCATAGCATCGTCATAATATTCATATCCTAGTTGGTCAGTCAGGTCGGCAATACAAATTTCAGAAATTTTAGTAGCAAAGTTAGTTTTGTCAGAAAAGAAATCTTGTAAATATAATTCATACTTATTATTCAAGTCATAATTTAATCCATGGGTAAAAGAATTACCATGAGCTGATCCTGAATAATATTCATAAGCAGTTATTTCAATACTTACCAAATCATCATTTGCAAAAACAACAGTATAGTCCATATCTAAGGTGCTGGGAAATTCTTCATCTTCATATCCTTCACCATAATCTGCCGTACTTTTAAAATTAGCTATATAATTGTCCACATAAGCTTTAATAGCATTATTTACATAAGATGCTTCAGAGTTATCATCTAAACCAGTTAGTTCAGGATAATAAGCCAAAATATCATAAGTGCTTGCATTCTCAGTAATGTTTTTGTCATTGTAAGAATATTTAGAAAGCAAATCAGAATTTGTATTATAATTATAATTATCGTTTAAATTACTATCACTGTTAGTATTGGTATTATAATTAGTATTCCAATTATAGTTATAATTATAATTTAGATAGTCATTAATATTCTCATTTTCATTATAATTATTTTTCATGTAATACCATACGCCAAATCCAACACCCAAAGTTGCTAGTAAAAAGAAAAATAATATTACTAATATTAACAGAATAATTAAAACGATTTTTGTGGCTTTTTGCATATTTTTATTTTAAAGATTTATTAATTTTTTAGATAATATTTTTTCTAATAAAAATAATAGTCCAATTATAAATAGGAAAGCAATAAATATTATTTGAACTGGAGCTAATATGAATCCGGTTATCAAAACAAGAAAATATATAATTCCTATAGATAAATATAAAATAATACCAATATCTCCCCATTTCCAGGTGACTAATAATATAGCTACTAGTATTAAGTTTTGAATCCAATGAATTGCATCACTTAATATTTCTTCTCTTAAGGCCATGTCTGGAGACAATAAATAGCCAATAAATTGAATTAAATTTATCAAAACAATAAATACTATTCCTAGTATTCTTGGAGACCAATATAATATTTTTTTTAATGTTTCTTTTTTCATATTTTTATTTTAATTTTTAATCTATAATCTTGTCTTAATAATATCAATTTTATTGATTTGGGGCAATTTTTTAATACGGGTTGACTATTTAGGTATATATGCTAAGTTGGTCGTGTATTTTCTTTAAAAATTATTAGGAATTAAAGTAGGGCGGTGCAAAGGAGCGGATTTATGAAAAACATACTCGCTTGCGTCCTAGTTCTCTTCTTGACCGCTGCAGCCGCAGCTCAGGAAGACTCATCTTCCCCCCAGATCACCCTGGAGAACACTCATCTCCGGCTGCGGGTCATGTACGATGGGGAGGATCTCTATTCGAATGAGGTCTATCCCTACCAACAGCTCCACATGCAACGTGTCGAGCGCGCCCTTCTGGATCAGGTACGTCTGTATTTACCCGGCGAGGAGCCCCGTCAGTATGGGGTCTGGGTGACGATCTACTACACCCAGATGGACAGGCTTGACGAAATCAAGCTTGAGATTGTGGAACTGGTGGGAGAGAATCGTGAACAGAAAATTCTATTTACGGAGTCCTCCGATCTCGATCGGCCGCGTGATCTTGATTCTATTCGGATCATGTATTACGGAGCTATGTTCCAGATCGCCAACCAACCGTAGAGCGAGCCTGCACCGCCCCGCTCTACTTTAGTCCCTAATGTTTAATAAATTTTTATAATCTGGAGAACAATATCGATATTTTTTAAATAAATCATCATATCCATTTTTTATTTGATGTTTTTTATTGTTAAAGTAAATATATTTTATTTTTTCTTCTAAAATTTCATCATTTTTTATATATTGATCATAAAATCCTGTTTCCCATAATCTTTTATATTTTTTAAAATTTTCTAATTTTGTAGTTATGGGATTAATAATTTTAAAAGATCTAATTTGATTATCAAAATTTCTATAATAATGCACATAATATGGTTTTTC
>JBDRII010000031.1:0-3200 GCA_043816085.1 Patescibacteria group bacterium
TCTTTATCATTAGCCTGGGAAACAGAAGTAACTTCAACTCCAGTAATATTTTCTACTGAAGATGTCCAAGTTGTACCGCTATCTGTACTTTTTTGGAACCCTGGACTAGAACCATCATATAAAATAGTTGGGTCAGTAGGATCAGGATAAACTATATGATTATAATCTCCACCTTCACCAAAAGAGCTCCAATTATCACCGTTATCATCAGAATAATACCAGCCAGAATAAAGACGACCAGTGTTGTCAAAAGTTAAATGGCCAGAAGCAGGGGCGCTGGCTAAAGTTGTCCAAGTTTGGCCAGAATCAGCGGATCTATAAGTTGAGCCACCAAGAGAGCTAGGAACTAAAAATATTTGATTAGTTGTGGAATTAACAGCAACGCCCTCAGCATCAGTAATCCCATCAATATCAATATCTAAATTAGTCCAAGTAACTCCGGCATCGTTACTGCTATATAATGCATCTGTATCAGAAGTGTAATTATGACATAAAGCATATAAAGTATCATTAGAGCTGGCTAACGACCAAACTGTTTCATCACTGCATACTGTGGCTGAAGAAAAATTCTCTCCCTCATCACTTGATTTGTAAACTTTTTCACCAGAAGCAACAAATAAGGCATTTTGAGCATAAAGCAAGTCGCTTCCGCCAGAGCCAAATTGATCATAGGCTGTATATGTAACACCATGATCTGTACTAACTAATAAATCATTTAAAAGAGCATAAACATTTCCATTAACTGGATTAACTTCTACGGACCGACCTGCGCCATGGTCTGAAGAAATGGGCAGACCAGACCAAGTTGTGCCGCCATCACTGGAATAAAAAAATCCATTTGGTGTATAATAGGTGGCTAAATAGACATGGTTGCTGTCATTGGGGTCGACAGCTATGTCCCAGGTATGACTACCGTACAAACCAGTATTAGTAGAACTGGCATACTTTTTTGTTTCTGTTGTTTGGGCTCCAACTGAAGCCACAACAAAAAATAAACAAATGCTAATAATAGCACTGCCTAAAAAAATCTTCCTCCACATAATTTTATATTTAAATTATTATATATTATTCGCTAGCTTCGGCGTCTTCGTCTTCTACAACCCAATCTACTAAGGCATCGTCTTCTACCATGTCTAATACATGGCTACCCTCATAAGCAGCTTCTAGCCACACCACTAAATCTTCTGGATCGTCTTTCATAGCAGTAAAGCCAATAGTTTTGCCAGTTTTTAAATTTTGTACCCGGCCAGTTATATAATCTTCACTTTCAAATCGACCATTGAACGTCATGTTTTGATTAAACATGAAAAGATAATTGTTATTAGTAACAATATATTTTCCACTACCAGAAATTGGATTAGAAACAAAGACTGATCCATCTTCACTTTGAACATAAACATGAGCCACTTTAGAATCAGCAATGCCAAAATAATTATGTCCATCAGTTGCTGACTCACCTTCATTAACTGTTATGACATTCCAAATCTCACCATAATCGCCTGTTTCTTCTGATACTCCACTAGTAAAGAACACCCAATCACCTACAAAAAACGGCACACCAGACTCTACTTCTTCATTTATATTCTCATTTTCATTTATATTCTCATTAATATTCTCGTTAGTGTTTTCATTCTCGTTTTCATCAGTGCCACATTTAGCACCAACAAAAACTAACATTATGATTAATAACAAAGTCAATAAATTAAATTTTTTCATAGAATTCTACAGCCTCACCCCCTGTCCCCCTCTCCACTTCGTGGAGATGGGGAACCATAAGTTGTTAGGTAAGTTAATTAATAAGAGTTTATTATATATATTTAATCAGAAAATTTAATTAAAATCAAGTTAAATGGTATAATTATATTAATAATTTTTATCACATAAAAAAAATGAAAAAAAAATCAATATTACTGGCCATATTAATTTGTGTGCTATTTTTTATTTTAGCTAATGCGTCTGTGTATAAAGATGCTCCGACTTCGGATGAAATGTCCCATATTCCAGTGGGATATTATTATTTACAGACTGGGCGGTATTTTATTAACCCAGAACACCCTCCACTCACTAAAGACTTAGCAGCCCTACCCCTAGCTTTATTACAACCAGAGTTTCCAGAAGTACCTGAGAATGAAATACATAATCCACAGTGGGAATGGGGGAAGATTTTCTTATTTGATGAAAATAATGATCCATGGCAGCTAACTTTTTGGGCAAGATTCTCTGTAATCTTTTTTAATAGTTTGTTATTATTTATTTTATTTTTGTCTGTTAGAAAGGCCTGGAATGAAAAAGCGGCACTTATATCTATTTTTTTAATTGCCACTTCTGCTTTTAGTTTGGCTCATGCCTCTCTGGTGACACTCGACTTTATGCCAACAATGTTTTTTGTTATTGGTTTTGTTTGGTTTAGTATTTATATGCAACAAAAGAAAATCTCATCTTTTCTTTTGACTTGTGCGTTTTTAGCAGCTGCACTGCTATCTAAATTTTCTTTTGCCTTGTTTATTCCCGTGGCATTTTTAGCTGGCTTAATCTACGTAATTTTTATTCATAGAAAATGGAAACAAACAGGACTATATATTGTAAAATTTGCACTTCTTTCTTTTATTATATTTTTAGCAATAGGAATATTTTATGCCCCACATGTATTTAATATGGAAACAGATTTAATGGTTACCCAGATAGACAACACATATCCAGATGGATGGCCGCAGATTGGACAAGATGTTATGGACTTATTAGCAAAAACTAATAATCCGTTTTTAAAAGGGATTGCTGAATATGGTGTGGGTGTAGTAATGGTATTTAGCCGAATTGCTGGGGCCTGGCAAACTATATATTTTATGGGCGGAGTTTATGGCTCGGAAGGAGCAGGACTTTTATATTTTCCACTTTTATTTGTAACAAAACTTTCTATACCAGTACTGGCCCTTACATTGTTAGCATTAATTCTTGCTAGTTTTAATATTATTAAAAATAACCTGCCTAACGGGCAGGCAGGCAAAAAACTGAAATTTAAAGTTAGTCATTTTAATAGACAAATAATAAATTATGCTAAGAATCCATTGTCTTTCTTTTTATTATTCTCGATTCTTATTTATGGATTGATTACAGCTTTTTCTAGTTTTCAAATAGGACTGCGACATATCTTTCCTATTGTAATGGCTACGTTTTTATTAGTAGCAAAAGTAATTGCTGAT
>JBDRII010000032.1:0-3533 GCA_043816085.1 Patescibacteria group bacterium
TTTAATTCCCGGGCATATTTTTTTGATTCTGGCATAGAACCCTTGTCTGGTGCTACTATTACAAAATTTTCTAATTTCTTTTTTATTAATCTATTAATAATGACGGGATAAGCTAATAATTCTTTTCTTTGAAAATTAAAAAACCTTTTTGATCTGTGCTTATGTAAATCTAAAACAATTACTTTATCAACTCCAGCAGTACTTAGTAAGTCTGCTACTAATTCAAAAGTTAATGACTCCCCTTCTTCTACGGTTTTTTCCATTCGACGATATGGGAAAAATGGGATTACAGCAACAATCTTTTTTGTTTCCATTTCTTTTAAGGCGTGTACCATTACTAAAAGCTCCATTAAATTCTCATTAGCTGAAGCAGAACCAGATTGCATTATATATACTTTCTTGCCTTTTACTTTTTCTAATATTCGAACATAGGTTTCTCCGTCAGAAAATTTCTTTACAATTATCCTGCCCAATTTTATTCCCAATAACTTAGCAGTTTTTCTGGCTAAGGGCATATTAGAATGTCCGGAAAATAATACTGTATTGTGTTTACCGTTCATTTGATATATTTATTTAATGTTTTTGGTAACTGACTAGCCAGTTCTGTGGCATTGAAATATAATCCGTGGGTTTTTTTCAGGTCATTTGCTGCCAGTCCGTTTAATAACGTTCCCATTAAAGCAGCGTCTAGTAAATCATTTTTGCAAGCTAAAGCCGCAATAAGACCGGCAAGTACATCGCCGGTTCCACCTTTTGTCATGCCAGGATTTCCGATATTGTTATAATAACATATTTTTTTATCACAAACAATATCCTTTTTGCCTTTTAAAACTACAATGCACCCATATTCTTTGCACATTTTATGAACATTTTCCTGATTTCCGGGTAAATTGAATAAAATTTTAAACTCACCAGCGTGTGGAGTTAGAATAATATTTTTTCCATATTTTTTTAATATTTTCTTATCTACCACTTTTAACGCATCAGCATCTAATATTATCTTTTTATTTGAATACTTTTGTGTTAAATTATTAACTAAATTTTTGGTTTTTTGACTAATTCCTAATCCAGGACCAATTAATAATGCATCTGATTTTTTAAAGTTGGGTCCAAATATATATTCAGGGATTTTTTTGGATAATATTGCATTAGAATAAACTAGATCAACAAAGTGAGATGCTGCGAGTATTGAATATTGAGGAGCTCCATGATATTTTTTTGACCCTCCAATAATAGTAAGGATTCCGTTATCACCCTTTTTGGAATTGCTTTTTGGTTGATATATTTTTTTGAATACTGATTTATTGACCTGAGGCATTACTTACTATCTTACTTTTTATAATATTTCCTTAAAGTTTTTGCAGCTAATTTTTTGCGAGTAGTAAAATTTAGATATTTTGGACTAGTTGAATCATTAGTAGAAGGATTGTCCCAATACCACCAATAAGTACCTTTCATCCATTTTTTTGGATAAACTTTTTTAAAAAAAGCCTTGTAGCAATCTTTTTGCTCTTGTTGGTCTTCATCTTTACCATCATAATCATATCCCCAAGGTTCAGTATTTACTCCATCATAACTGCTATAACCAATTTCAGTAAATATTATTTTTTTATCTGTTAAATTATTTTTTTTACGCCATCTTTGAATTTGATTAATCCATTGATTCCAGCCTTTTTTTAATTGCTTAACACTGGGATCATAGTTATCATCAGTTAAAGGAAAATAGGCATCTATTCCTACAAAATCTAATTTATCCCAAAATTCTATTTTTCGATAACCACCTTCGCCATTATTAGCTGCCCAATTTGCACTATATGTAAGTTTGCCTGAATAAATCTGTCTAACTTCATTTATTAACTGTTCCCATTTTTGAGTTTCACTTTCAGCAAAATTATATTCTACACCTAGGCTTAATTGTTCTACGTTATTATCTTTTGCCATCTGGGCATAGTGCAACATAAAATCAGAATAACTATCAAACCAAGTATCAAAATCCCGTGGTTCAAATTCTGCTCGCCAAACATCATCTTCACTGTCGACATAAGGCTTTAGCATGACTTTCATATCTAAATCATGAATTTTATTAATAGCATGGATAACTGATTTATCCGTAGCGCTAAAACTAGCCTGATATATATTATTAGATTTATAATTTTTTTGATACCAAACTGGAACTAGGGCCACCCATTTAGTACCAGTTCTTTCTAATTGAGTTAATCTTAAGTCTGACTTTGATTTTGATAATACTTTTTTTGTATAGGCCGGATAGCTCATTCCTTTTTGGAAGCCCTTTTTGGCGAAAACTGAAACCGGAGAAAATAATAATATTACTCCTAAAGTGATGATTAATAATCTTTTCATAGATTTGTTATGTTATTTAAAACCTTTCGATACTATTTTTCCTTCGGAAAAATCACTCAAGGTTTTTCTTACTACAGTAAATAAATAAACATGAATGAATCTCTGCTGAAGATCTCATTAGTATCAGGATTATAAATTGTTACTTCGCCATAACCGATCATAGGATAAGATAAAGGATTGCCAGAAATTGCTCCGTCAACAGTAATGCGCATTGCATTTGTGATAACATCCGGTAAAATATTGTCGAGGGCATCAAAAATTGATTCTAGTAAATCAGAAATTCCAAGAGTGTCTAATAGCCCACTCCAAAAACCTGAATCCTGTAAACTTGGCATTTCTAATTCTAAATTTTTTATTTTAGATTTATTCTTTTTTAGAGAATAAGTTTTAGTAAATAGTGTATTTTCCGCTCCAATAGTTTTTCCTACTTTGGCCACAGCTTTATTTATAATTCCATCTGGCTCGTTTTCATAGTCGCCACCAAAATCTTCCCACCAACCAAGTTGTGGAAGTTTCATGTCTACTTTTACTTTAGCATTACGGGCTTCACCTGGATTTGTCATAAATAATCTCAAATTCATTTCACTGCCAGAGCCATAAACATGTGAATCATCTTGCAGGTCAGCTAAAACACCAGGTTTGACAGCTCTGTATTTTAATTCTGTACTTTCATAAGCTAAATTTTTACCTTGGCCGTCTAAACCAACTGCACCGACAAAAATTCCAGTATAATATTGAAATGGTCGGTTTTCTGTTTCTGGGTAATCGCGATCAAAAATAAAAGCATAGTCATAACCACTACTTACTGCAATATATTTTCCATTAGTAGATGTATTTAAATTTGTCTGCCTTTCATCTAAAGTTACTTCCCATAAACTATTATCAAATGCATCAGACCGTGCATAGGCATAATATTTATCATTAGTAGTAACATATATATATTTTCCATTTCCAGTTATATTTGCCTCTAGGGGATGAAAACTTTCAAATTCTTTAGAAATTACTGCTTCATTATTGTCTTTATTAAATAAATATACTTTTTCATATTCAGTGGCAATAGCATACTGTCCATCTTCCGTAATATCTACAGAATGAACATCGCTATCCACTCCAGTATACTCCCATAATTTTGCATCTTGTTTCCGGTCTAACATTAATACACTGGTATCAGT
>JBDRII010000033.1:0-3928 GCA_043816085.1 Patescibacteria group bacterium
TATTAATATTAAATATATTTAATTAATTAAATAAAACAAAAATAAATAAAAAACAGGGGGGACTCCCCTGTTAATTTGAATAGATAGGGCAGCCTAGGGCAAGTACCCTAGCGGATCAACTGGTATACCATTATATCTAACACCAAAATGAATATGAGAACCAGTAGTATAACTACCTGCTCCAGGAGTCCCAGGCATTCCTCCGGTTAGTCCAATAATTTCACCTTTTTTTACAAAATCTTCGGGCTCCACATACACAGCCGACGTATGGCCATACAAAGTTGCATAGCTATCAGCATGTACGATTAAAATATAACTATAGCTCGAAGATCCATCCCAACGAGCCACTGCCACATAGCCAGAATCAGCCGCTTTAATCTGAGTCCCTTGGGGTGCTGCAATGTCTATGGCATCATGTTCAAACCATCTTTTAAACGGATATGTTGGGTCATGAAAGGTTGCAGTAATCGGACCAGCAACAGGCCAAATAGGATCAAACTCATCTAAATCAAGATAAGGTGATATTTCCTCTTCTGTATCTCCCCCATCTTTTTTTGGTTCTTCAACTTTTTTCTTTAATTTATCTTCAATGTTATATATTTCTGCTTCAATATCTTCTCTTTCAGAACGCATCTTACTCACTAATTCAGCAAACTTTTCTTCATCGCCCTCTATATTAACTAGTAAATTATTGGCATATTCTTGCTCACCCTCTAAAGCATTTCTTTGAGCAATAAATTCACTTTTTTTCTCTTTTTTGTTCTCTTTATTTATTTCTAACTCCCCTTTTACTTTATTTAATTCCTCTTTTTGATCCTGTACATCATCTAAAATCTTCTGAAACTCTTTTTGAATCTCCTCTTCATAAGATACCTGCGAAGTAAAATCAGATAAAGTATCATTTACTAGCAATATCTCTAAAAAAGTTTTCTGTTCATTTTTATAAATTTTATTCAAAAATCCAGACAACTGTACTTTCTTTATATCAATTTCTTCACCCTTTTGTAATATTTGCAATTGATTCTCCCCTATTTCGTATTCTATCTTTTCTAATTCAGTTTTTACTTTTTCTACTTTGGCTTTATTTTTATCCATATCTTCTTCCAGTAAATCCAATTGGCTTTCTAATGTAAGAGCTTCTTCCTGCTTTTGCTTTATATTAATCTCATATTGCTTTATTTTTAGCTGAATATCATTTAAAACATCGTTTTTCTCTTCAATTTTATCATTCAGGTCTTTAATTTGATCTTGTTTTTCATCTTTTTCTGGTGTTACATCTTTTTCAGCAAAAACAAAAACAGGGACAAAAAGAATCCCTGCTAAAAGCGTAATAAATAATAATGATTTTATTTCTATTTTAAACTTTTTCATTTTCATGCCCCATTGTAGCAGATATCTCTATTTTTGTAAACCCCCAATTGCTATTTGAAGACGATTTATTACCCTATTTTTACCTAAGACATCAGCAATTTCAAATGGAGATGGGCTGTTTTTTTCACCAGACAAAGCAGCTCGCATGGGAAACAATATTTCACCATTACTTAAATCATTATTTTTAATCCAATTAATTATTTCTTTCTCTAATCCTTCCCTACTCCAATTACTCTCATCAATCTCTTTTAATTTATTAATTAATAATTCTAAATTATTACAAATTTTTTCTGGCGCATCCTTCTTCCATATCAATATATCTTTGTCATATTTTAATTCAACGTCATCAATAAAAAAATACTTAGTAAATTCTCCTATCTCATCTAATTTTTTAACTCTCTCTTGTTCTAACATTAAAACTTTTTTCACATAGTCTCTATCAGCCATTAAATCTGATTTAATCTCTTTTTCCATAAAAGGAATGCAAATATCTACAAATTTATCTAAATCCATTTCCCTTAAATAAACTCCATTAATATAATCTAACTTTTCTGTATCAAAAATTGGATTAGCTTTATTTACATTTTTCAAATCAAATTCTTCTTCTAGCTCTTTTAAACTAAACTTTTCCCGAGTATCTTTTGGATTCCATCCTAAAAAAGCCATGAAATTATTAACAGCTTCTGGCAAATATCCTTGATCGCGGTAATTTAAAAGTGAGGTTGCGCCTTCACGTTTTGATAGTTTACCTCCTTCTTTTTTTATAAATAAACTTAAATGAGCAAATTTTGGTAAATCATATCCTAAATATTTATAAAGCAACACATGCTTTGGCACAGAAGGCAGCCACTCCTCTCCTCTAATCACATAATTTACACCCATATCATTATCATCTACTACTACAGCCAAATGATATGTAGGAAATCCGTCAGATTTAATTAAAACCTGATCATCTACATCTTTTGTATTTATCTCTATATCACCTCGAATTTCATCATAAAATTTTATAGTCTCCCCTTCTGGAACCTTTAATCTTATTACATATTTTTCTTTATTTTCTAATTTTTTTTCAATATCTTCCTTAGATAAATTTAGGCAAGCTTTATCATATTTAGGTGCTTGTTTATTTTTAACTTGCGCATCTCGCATTTTAGTAAGTCTTTCTTGGGAACAAAAACAATAATAAGCATTCCCCTGCTCTAGCAATTTATCAACGGCTTTTTTATATAAATCTAATCTTTCAGACTGATGATATGGACCATCATCCCATTTTATTCCTAACCATTCTAATCCTTGTAAAATACTATCTTCTGCTCCATCAACTAATCTATCTTGATCTGTGTCTTCTATTCTTAAAATAAATTTACCCTTATTCTTTTTGGCCCATAAATAAGAAAACAAAGCTGTTCTAGCTCCTCCTATATGGAGATTCCCTGTCGGACTTGGCGCAAACCTTGTTATTACTTCTTTCATATTGTTTATATATTATTCTTCTTCATCTACTATCTCATATTGATTAAAAAATCTTTCATACTTAATTTTACCTTCATCATCTTTCAATATTAATCTACAATCTATTGCAATACTATTAATTAAAAAAATTTTACCATCTCTTTCTCGTCTAATTTTCATTCCCTTTTTAAAACCCCCTTGTTGAATTTCTTTCCACCTAGCACGAGGAGTGTTTGTTCCATGCCAATCTCTAATAAATTCATCAAGGGTTAATATTGATGAACCTACTCTATTTTTTCTTTGTACCTTTTGAGGATCAGTTTGTTCTAACTTTCTCATTTTAGATGCATATTCTTCCCATTCAATTTTTGCACTTTCACGGTTACTCCAACTTTCAAAAGCCTGTTTTACCGCCCCCACCATTGTTGGAACCTGAATTTTATTGTTAGTTTTCCTTGCTTCAATATTCGCTTGTCTTATTTCTCTGCCCTTCCGAATTAATTGATTTGCCAATTCATTTGTCATTTGGCTCCTCAATTCCGGTGGTAGCACGCCAATGGCATCCCTTGCAGCTTGTTTTATTTCAACTTTTTGCTGAGCCCCCCGGTCTCCTCCTTCTTGTGTTGCTGTTATTGGATCTTGCATACATTTACTATTTGTTTAATTCTATTTATTCACTACTTCATAATGAATGCTACTAAAATTCCCGCCCCTTTCTTTAAGTCGCATTGTGTTGTGATAACTAATATTTTTAACTTCAAATTCCGATCCTTTAATATCTATTAATCTAACAATACTGCCCACAGTAATTCCCTTATTTTTTATATCAATCCAGTTTTCATGTGGTGAATTTCCAAGACGTCCCCTATGTTGAAATTGTCCAAATGGAACTATAGTAGTTAAATGTCCAGGATTTCTTCTTTTTTTTCTGTCATACCGCTCATCTAGATCTTGATGAAATGCAATATATTCAGCATAATCAATTCTAATTTGTTTTTCTCTTCTTAAATTATCTAAAGCTAGCTGAAAATATTCATCATCAGACTTTGTGGTCCCAGGCCGCGCAGCTTCAGCTTTCTTGTATAATTGCGCTTTTTGTTTAGCT
>JBDRII010000034.1:0-6337 GCA_043816085.1 Patescibacteria group bacterium
TTTATTATTTTTAAATTATGAATAATATATTTAATTATTATTATACAAAAAAATGTGATAATTAAGGACTCTAATGAATAATTTACTAATAAAATATTATTGCTATAAAAATCTCCAGAAATAAAGGGAATATGTTGGATACCAATTAATTTATTAGAAAACGGATATGAAAACATTACTCCGGCGTAAAGAGTGTCACAAAGTAAATGAGACAGATTTCCTAAAAAGAAAAATATCCCGGCAATTTTAATAAAATTGTTTTTCAACAATTTTCCAGAAGAAAAAATAATTAAAAATACAAGTAGCCAGATAAATAATGAATGAGTGGGAAGCTGCCGGTGGCTTATTTCAGCTGAAACAAAATAATAATAAAACAAGTCAATATCAAGAATAATACCACCAATAAAACTAATAACAAATAAATAAACAACTTGTTTGTCTGGAAACTTTATTTTTTTACTATATTTTCGATATAAATAAGCAGCTAAGAAACCAGCTGGGCCATGAGCAAAAATCATAGGTCAAGATTTTCGGCATCCATTTCTATCCAATTGTTTGTATCATCCTCCCATTGAAAAGCTTTAAAATATGAGACATCTTCATTTTCTGAATAAACCCTTTCTTCTTTGCCCTCAGCTCCTATCCTAGCAGCTACATGCATTTTTCGATCTAATAATTTTGGTTTGATATGTCTTTCTATTCTAATTTTACCTATAGGACTTTCAAATTCATAAAACTCTAATTCACCTGGATCTAGATCTTCTGTTCCGTGATCTAAGACTTCAAACTTAGTTTGGAGCATGGTCGCAATCTGTTCCCACTTTTCATCGGTCATGATGGAAATTTATAAAAATTATTTAGCAGTAGCAGATTGACCACCAGAACATGTTACGGCGTCATTTTCATCAACTACGCAGACGCTATAATAATAGGTTTTTCCAGTTTGAACATTTGAATCTTTAAAAGAAGTTTCTGAAGAATTACCACTATAAAATACATAGCCGTCAGATGGATAGGTTGGGCTGGCATTTGTTTCTGATCTAACAATTCGATAATACTTAAAAGTATCACCTGCAACACTGCTCCAATTTAGAGATACTCCGTCACCAGCAGCACTAATACTAGTAATACTAGAATTTAATGATACTGCTTCCTCTTCTTCGTCTACATCTTCATTAACATTCTCGTTTTCATTAACGTTTTCATTAACGTTTTCATTTTCATTAATATTTGTGTCTTCATCTTCATCTTCATTAACGTTTTCATTTTCATTATCGTTCACGTTTTCGTTTGTATTTGTGTCTTCATCTTCTAGTTCCTCATCTTCTTCTTCATCACCAGAATTTCTAGAATCATTCCAGTCTAGAAAATCTTGATCTAAATCATCATTACCAATTTTTTCCACACCCTCTGTTTCACCTTCGACAATTATAATTTTATAACCTTCGGCAATAGTAGCGTTATCTACTTCTACGTCACCGTCTACTGCATAAACTATAACCTCTTCCGTATCTTCATCTACTGATACTACAAAAGATGCACCTTCGGGTTTAATTTCCGAATCATATGCAGAAATAGTATAGGCATCCATTAAATGAGCGCCATTGTGATATGACAGACCCTTGACTTGATCAATGGTTAAGGCGTCTTCAGATAAACTTTCCATATTTATTTCAGAATTACTGTCTAAACGTAATTCTGTGGTTGAGCCTATGCTTACTACTAATTTTGAATCATCAGCAGTTTTAACGCTGTCACCTTCATTTAAAATTACTTCTTCAGTAATGATTTCCCAAGAATCACTTCCACTTTCCATTACTCCTATTGTGCCAGACATATAGTCTATGTCAGCTGAAACTTCGCTACTAATTAATGAAGTGTTTTCATTTAATTCTTCATTAACATTTTCATCTGTGGTTTCTTCTGTGGCTGTGTCTTCTCCGCCAGCAAAATACCAGATCACTAAGATTACTAGTACAAGTACTAGGGCTCCTAAAATATATGTTATCAAACTTTTGTTCCTCCTTTTGTAAAGTGAATTTGCCATATTATTATTTAATTATTAAGCTTTTATATTATAACACATTATGGAGCTAAATTAACTCCACCTGTAAAGGTTGTATCATATGGATAGAAACTTGACAAGAGGTTCAAGCTTCCCTGAAAATCGTAGATTTTTAATTTAGCTGCTTTATTTAGTGGCGCCACTACAATTTCAGCTCTTTTGTCTGTGTCCATATTATATATTTCTATATCAAAGTTTGCATCATATGGATTTTTTGAATAAATTAATTTTAATTTATTTTTAGCATTCCGGTATTTATATACTTTAAAATTATTACCTTCTTTTATTATTAATTCTTCTTTAAACTTTCCAGAAGTATTTACGTCTCCGGTTAAGATTTTTTCAGCAGAAATGTTTTTTTGAGTAAGTTTTTTTAATTTATTTTTCTTATTAAAATTGTATACTGTTAATTTATCATTTGTAGTGGCAACAATAATTTCTTCTCTAGCTTTTCCCCTTAACGAGCCAACGTGAATTTTAGAAATATTATTATTTAATGTTTTTTGTTTTAATAATTTTAATTTATTTTTAGAAGTAAGTTTATATATTTTTAATTTATTATTATAGCTAGCTATAATTTCTTTATTACCTTTGCCATTAATCTGGCCTGAACTAATTTTTATTTCTGCATGATTTGAGCTTAATTTTTTCTTAGTGAGCAAATTTAATTTTCCTTTTCTATTTTTATATATTTTTATATATTTATTATTTGCTTTAGGAGCAACAATAATTTCATCCCTACCATTTTTATCTAAATCTTCTACTAAAATATTTAACTCATCTTTATAGAAGGTGCCAAATGGTTTTTTTGATGTTTTTGATTTACCTTTTTTTGAAAATAATTTTATTTTAGAAAATTTATCAGAGTCACCTTTTGAAACCAATATTTCATTTATATCGTCGCCATTAACATCTGTCCAAAATGGATAAAAATTTCCAGAAACACCAGCTCCATAAGCATAAAACTGACCTTTTAAATCTCCGGTTTGATCGAATCTTCGAATATGACCGGCACCATCACTGTGAGGAGCTGTTAGAATCTGGTCTGATAGAGTTTTGTAAAAACTTTGGAATTCAAAAGTTCTATTTTTTTGGTTTTTAGTGAAAGTAAAGCTACCACTACCTGTGCTGTCGGTAATAAACCTTTTATAAAAATTTTCTCCTTCTTTTACTGTATAAACTGTATTAGCATTTAAGGACGTAAAATTATAAGTAGTGTTTACGTCTTTTTTTGCAGCAGTTTCTTTCCAAGTACCAGATTTTCCATCTACTGCCCAATTAATATTTTTAATAACAGTATTTCTTTTACTTGGAATAGCTGTAAAATGTGTAATTTCAGTTTCATCTGTTAGGGGTGTTTCACTGTATTCAATAGAACCATCTAAATAGACAGTATTTGTAATTCCTGAATGTAATATATTTGATTTAGAAACAGTAATTGTTTTATAGCCATCGAGATCTAGGGCTGTTTCAACATAAGCTACTAAATAATCTCCATTATTATAATAATCTAGAGATAAATAATTTCCTAGTTCGTCTTTGGCAAAAGCCCTAGTGATAGTGTTTGATAATTTAAATTTAGATCTAATATAAGGAATAGCTATATTACTTTCATTAATTAATTGCATAGCTACAGCTTCACTAGTTCCGTCATTTTCATTAATATAATTTTTTGATATATCAAAATCATTTTGATAAATAACTTCATTTGTTATTCCTTCATCTGAAACATGCATTATTTGGTAATGGTTGCGTCCATCTGGTTCATTTGTAGAACCACCTGCGCCACCTGTAATTAGTTGATAATATCCATTTAAAATTACAGCTAAATCACTGCTATCTAAAAAATTGTAATCATAACCATGAGTATGGCCGACTGTTAATAATTCTATATTATTATTATCTAACATCTGGGCTGTGTCTTGCTTATTAGCCTGCCCCACAAAACCGAGAGATGCAGACCAGACTGGAGGAACAAGTGGGTGATGCCAAAATACAATTTTTTTATCTTGAGTTGTGGAAGCTAAATTTGTGTTTACCCAGGAAAATTGAGGTTCAATTAATTGTCCATCTGCATAGACGCAAGCGGTGTTGGCTGCTAAAAAATGTGTATCTGCATAATCAAATGAATAATACTGATCGCCCAAATATTGTTCATAATCGGTGAAATTGGCAGAATAATCATGATTGCCCGGAACAGTAAAAAAAGTTGTAGGCACTTCATCTACAGCATTTTTAAAATCACTTAACTGTGTATTTAATTCTGCCCCGCCCTTTACTACATCACCAGAATGAGTAATAAAGAGTGGATTGATAGTTTGAATTTGTTCTAGTATATCTTCAAAAACTGGATTTAATTCGTCTGTAGCAATAATTTGTTGGCTATCTGAGAGGGCAATAAAATAATAATCGTCTTCTTCTTCAAAAAAAGGAGAGACTGTAATTTGTTTGCTTTCCCCAGCTGGCACTGTAACAGTAAAAAACATGCTATTAATATTTCTAGTAATACCATAATCTTCATCATAAAAATCTGGAATCATAAGATCGGGATCTATGTTTTCGAGAGTAATATAATAAGTAACATCATTAACTGAAGCTGAATTATTAATAGTAAAGCTAGGATTCATAGACAGGGCTCTGATAGTTGCTGTATTATTTGCTCTAACTAATTCAAAACAGCCAGAATAAGATATATTTGCAGCCAGTAATATATTGGGAAATAAAAATAATAATATCAATAAAAATAAATCTTTTTTCATATTTTTAGAAAACCAATAAATCATATTTAAAAATAAATAGAAGTCCTATTAATAAAATAATTATTCCACCAATTAGGTTGCTCCAGCGAGAAAACTTTCCCGTAAATCCTGCCATTTTTAAAGTAAACATAGCAATTAAAAATACTATAAAATCATCAATCATGAAAAAGACGATATATATAGCTAAATATATATAATAAACAGGTGCAGATAGATTATTAGCCGTAAGAATCGAAGTATATATTGCAGGAAGTCCAGCAGAACATAATAATTCTATTAAATTTACTGAAAAAGCTAGAGCTATTATACCCAATAAGGTAACTGGTAAGGCTTTTTTTGAATTAACAATTTGTCTGGCTCTTTCGCTGATTTTTAATTTTGTTTTTGCGTCTTCTACTTTGCATTCCCCTTTTTTATATTTGAAAAAATCTTTTATGTGAATAACTCCAGCAACAATAGCTATTATACCTATTATAATTCTGGTTATTAATAAAAATCCAACAAATATAAAAACATTTAACCAGGCAGCCATAAAAAGATAATAAACCACAGCGGAAGTAATTAGAAATACACCACCAATTAGCCACATCCTTTTTCTATCTTTGGTATTTAAAAGTAATCCAATTAAAAATAATAAAACCCACATGGCACATGGATTAAAACCATCAAGAAGGCCTAATAATATCGTTAGGACAGGCAGAGAGATGGCTGATAAATTGATCTGGCCAATAATCGGATAATCTATTATTTTATCTTGAAGATTATTAATAATGTCTTTGTCAATACCCTCGTCGGGAGACTCGGGCTCTTTGTTTTGTACTTTTTCTAAGGGATCGGGATAGTTTTTTGGGGTGTATTGATTTATTTTTCTTTCAATATCTAAACCAGTTGATATTTCACTTAAATATCCTTCAACTACATCATTTCCTATAAATAATTTTGGAACGCTGTTTGCATCTGTGCCAAAAGTTTTTGCAAAATCAGAAAACAAAGCTTGGTTTTCTTTGTTATACCAAACTTCATATTCGAAAACATCTAGATCTGGATTATCTTTTTGTAATTTTTGTAAATAAATTCTTTCTTCAGCGCAATGGGGACATCCTTGCCCGTGAAAGAAATATATATTTATTTTTCCATCATCAGCAGCATAAACGCTGAAAAATGGAATTGTTAACAATATTAACAATATTCCTATAAATAGGAATTTATATTTATTTATCATATCACAATTATTATAGGACAATTTGATAAATTTATCAAATAAAAAAATAAAAAATACCCCGAATGAATTCGGGGCCTATTTTATTTTTTAAGATTCTATTATCTCTTCTTTTTTCTCGCGAACAAAAGAGAACCAGTCTTCTAAAACTTCGAAGACTAATTTTAATGGGGCTTCAATGATGAAGTCTAATACAAATACAAAAATGTTGATTTTAGCAAAATTAAGGGATATCCATTGGCCTACTTTTAATATTGGTAAGCTAAAAAAATCAATAAACGCCTGACTAACAGT
>JBDRII010000035.1:0-19153 GCA_043816085.1 Patescibacteria group bacterium
ATTGTGAAGATTGCTTTAAAAAAGAAATTTATTAAATATGCAGTGCAAGGAATGCAAAAAAAAATATGAAATTGGTCAAGTTGGAAAAAGTATTCTAGTAACTCTTAAAATTACCTTACCAAAATTATGTGATGAATGCTCTATGCGTCATCTTTTTTCATTTCGAAATGAGCGAACTTTTTATTCACGAAAGTGCGATAAGTGCCAGAAAGACATAATGGCTATGTATCCGGCTAAAACAGATTATACAGTATATTGCCGTGATTGTTGGTGGGGTGATAAATGGGATGCTACTAAATATGCTAGAAATTATTCTGGACCAGAAAAGTTTTTCGATGAATTAAAAGAAATGCAAAAAGAAGTACCGAGAGAGGCCCTGGTAAATTTAAACAGTGAAAATTGTGATTACTGCAATCATATAAGAGACTCGAAAGATTGTTATATGTGTTCCTTGATTGCAGACAAATGCGAGGCAATATTTAATGGCTATTGGATAACAAATAGTAAAAATTCATCTGATTCATATTATTTGCGGGACAGTGAAAGATGTTACTTTTGCATAGCAACTATAAGAAGTTATGATTGTTCATATTTATTAGAATGTGAAGATTGTATTGATTGCCATTATAATTATGATCTTCGCGGATGTAAAAATTGCATGTTCTCAAGTAATCTTCGAAATCAAAATTACATGTTTAAAAATAAGCAATTAACCGAAGATGAATATAAAGAAAAAATAGAACAAATAGAAAGAGGATCATATAAAGAGTCTGAAAAATATTATAATCAGTGGAAAGAATTAATTAAAAATTCCATTCATGTTTATTCGAATCAAACCAAATGTGAAAATTCTACTGGAGATAATATGCAAAATTGTGTAAATACGGAAAATGGTTATAATAGTTTTGAAAATGAGAATTGTTATAATGCTGCTAGTTTTCTACATGCTGACCATGTCTATGCTGGCTTAGCCGTTGGTTCACAGCCAGTACAATGGAGTTATAACGCCGTTGTTACCAAAGGAGGATCTAATGTAATTAATTGTTTTAATACTGCTTATTCGTCTGATATTTATTACTCAGAAAATTTGGTGTCTTGCATGGATTGTCTGGGATGCAATGGTTTACATCATAAAAAGTTTTGTATTTTAAATAAAGAATACGAGGAGGATGAATATAAAAAAATAAAGCAAGAATTAATTAAATATTGGACTGAAAATAAAATAATATCAGATTTTTTTCCTCAAGAGTTTTCTTGTTTTGGAATAAATGAAACTGCAGCCAATGACTTTTATCCAATAGAAAAAGAAGATGCCTTAAAACGAGGATATAAATGGAAAGATGATATGCCTGGAAATTTTAATAAGGACACAATAAAAATAGAAAATATAGAAGATAACATTAATGAAGTGAAAGACGATATAATAAAAAAGACATTAGGATGTAAAAATTGTGGTAGAAACTATAAAGTAATTAAACCCGAATTAGAATTATACAGAGATTTAAATATTCCAATTTCAAGAGAATGTATTGATTGTAAGCTTAGAAAAAGATTAGATTTAATGGGAGATCGAAATTTAGTTAAAAGATCATGTGACAAATGTAAAAAAGAAGTTTTAACAAAACATAAACAAGATTCTAAAAATGTTCTATGTGAATCTTGCTATCAAAAAAAAATATATTAATATGGAACCAAAACCAGAAACAAGAAAAAGAGAAGTAGGAGAGGACATAAAAGATCTGGAAGTTTTTTTACGTGAAAATTTTCATGAAATTATTGGCATTATTAATGCCGTCCGGCATGGTCACTCTAATTACACTGAAAATTATCCCGATTTAACTCCCGAAGGAAAAGAAGCAGTAGGAGAAAGAGCTAAAATAATTGTTCAAGAAGCAGAAAAATTTGATGAGCTAGCAACTAAAATTGATCCTGATATTAAACAAGATGTAATGTTTGTTTCTTCACCAAAACCAAGAGCCATGGCCAGCTCTGATATTATTGAAGCCAAATTTAAAGAACATACATCTGATAAAATAAGAATAAAAGATCTGTCAACAGATAAAGGAGAGGTGAGAACAAAAAAATCTTTAAGAGCAATGGATATCCATGATCTAGTACCAAGTTTACTATTAATACTTAATATAGCTAAAAATAGAGGTGGCTGGACGCCCAGGCGAGCAGACTACTTAAATATTAATGAACCAGAATATGAAGATGAAGAAAAATTATGGGAAAAGCGCTCTAATGTAAAAGATAGATTTTTGGGAGCCTTAAGTGCAGCCACTCGAACACTTAAAAGATATAGAGAAACACAAAACGCCATTCCTAGGGCTGTGGTTTCTTCGCATTTTGAAGGACTAAATCCTATAGTCATGGAAGTATTTGGTTTGAGTCGCAGCGAAGAACAAAATGAGATATTAGACCGAGCTGAAGGCTATACTATATATTTACTGCAGTCTAGTGATCCCGACAACATTCCTATGGTAATCAAATTCAGGGATAAAACCAAAAAAGTTATTTTTAATCGAGAAACTAAACAATTTACATAATTTAGTAATATGGATATAGAAAGAAAAATAATTCGAGTAGAAGATATCATTGATCATACATTTAAACCAGCCTTAAGGGTGTTTATGTTTAGATTTGAAAAAACTTCTGATAAACCAATGGAATTCAGAAAATTGACTAGTCAAGAAATTATTGATAATGAGCAAATATTGGAAACAGCAAAACAACAAATGAGAATTGCATTAAGAAGATATGGAGAAAGCACAAAATTTGCTAATGACGCTCAAGAATTGAGAAAGGCCTTTGAAAAGGCTGAAAAGATGGTTAGGGATATTTTTAAAGGGTCAACTGGAGATTCTGAATTATTGCAGGAAATGAAAGGCAGTATTGGAGAGCTAAGAAGAATAAGAAATGTTAGGGGTGCTAACGAATCAAGTCGTGATACTAAATCAACAGAACCGCCCAAAGATAAGGCAGGAATTTTTGGAGGAATCTTAAAAAGATTTAGAAAATAAAATGCTAATTTGTGAAACTTGTCAAAAAGAATTTGAGATTACTGGACTTGAGAAAAAGTTTTTAGATAGATTTAAAGTACCAGATCCACAAAGTTGCCCAGAATGCCGGAACATGATCCGGCTAGCTTTTTGGAATTATGGAGACTTCTTTAAAAGAAAGTGTGATCTAACGGGCGAGACTATTATTTCAACCATTCCAGAAACTGCTAGGTTCCCAGTATACAAACGCGACGCCTGGTTTTCTGATAATTGGGAAGCGCCTAAACAAGATATTGATTGGGATCAGCCATTTATGGATCAGTTAATAGAATTACAGGAAAAGACTCCTCATTTTCATATGATGGGCGATGAAAAGAATGTAAATTGTGATTATTGTGATGATGTTTATGGATCAAAAAATTGTTACAATTCCCGTTCAATGGCCGAAGATGAAAATTGTCATCATTCTTATCGTCTCGTGAACTGTAAAGACTCAATAGATATTACTTATTGTTATGATTGTGATCAATGCTATGATCTTACATATTGTTTTACAAATTATAATGTTTTCCATTCTTTAAATACACGGGATAGCGTTGATGGAAAATTTTTGTATGATTGTCGGGGATGCAAAAATTGTTTTGTGTGTTGGAATTTACGAAACAAAGAATATTGTATAAGAAATAAAGAATATTCTAAAGAGGAGTATGAAATTAGGATTAACAGGATTAATTTAGGAAATTACGAAAAATTACAAGAATTAGAAGGGGAATTTAATAAACATCTTCAAGAAGACGCAATTCACCGAGCTTTTTATCAAGAAAAATGTGAAGATTCGGTTGGTAATTATTTAAACAGATGCAAGTCCTGTCACAATAATTTTTTCAATGAAAATTCTGAAAATAATATCAATGTTTTCAGGAGCATTGAAAATAAAGATTGTATGGATTTAAATGGTTTATATAAAGGCGAACTTTGTTACGAAATAATTCAAAGCAAAGATACTTATGCTAGTAAATTTTGTACTTCCAGTATTTTACTTCAAAATTGTGAATATATGGATATGTGTTATGACTGTAAGGATTGTTTTGCCTGTGTTGGTTTAAAGAAAAAACAATACTGTATTTTAAATAAACAATATTCAGAAAATAAATATAAAAAATTGTTACCTAAACTTATAGACAAGATGACCAAAGAGGGAAGTTATGGAAAATTCTGGCCTTTAAAATCTGCCTATGTGGGCTACAATAATAGTTTTGCGAGTGTCTACCATCCCCGTACTAAGGAAGGGGTCGAAGCTATCGGAGGGCTATGGGATGATGATAATGACAAACCGGAAAGCGAGAATTGCGATTCTCGCCTTCAATCAGATATAAAAATATGTGAAAAAACTGGAAAGCCATTTAAAATAGTAAAACAAGAAACAGATTTTTATAAAAAAAATAATTTGCCTATTCCACATGTTCATCCAGATCAAAGAAATATGGATAGATTTACTCAAATTATGAACATTAAACCTCAGGAATTTGATTGTCCAAAGTGTAATAAAAAATCTGTTCACTATTATCAAAGCGAATTAGAATATAAAAATATTTATTGTCCAGAGTGCTATAAGAATAAGATTTATTAATCTAATTGTTTGTTTTTAATTCTAGCTTAGTAACTCTTTTATCCAAATCATTTAATTCAAAACGATGAGCAACATTGTCTAGTCTAGATTTTATTTCGTTTTGTCCTAACTCTAAATTAATTACTTTTTCTTCAAGTTTATCAAACCTTCTATCATTATTTGTAGAAAATTCATTAATTGTTTCAAGAATGTCTTGATTGGTTGGGTCATTGTTTGCGTTTTGCATAGGATACTTATTATATAATAATTAGATATCCGAGTCAATTTAGTATAAATAAAAACACCCGGATTTTGGGTGTTTCTACATATAGAATATCAGAGTTGCTTTTTATTGTAAATGTGGATAAAATTAGACTATGCCAAACTGCAAACAATGCCAAAATAGTTTTGAGATTTATCCTGAAGATAAAGCTTTTTATAATAGAATAGATGTACCAGAGCCCACGCTTTGTTTTGATTGCCGTCAGCAACGAAGATATATTTGGAGGAACGAACGAACATTTTATGATAGAAAATGTGATTTGTGTAAAAAGCCTACTGTTTCTATTTATTCACCAAATAAACCCTTCAAAGTATATTGCCAAGATTGTTGGTGGTCAGATTTATGGGACCCATTAGATTATGGCCAGGACTTTGATTTTAATAAACCGTTTTTTGAACAGTTCAAAGAACTGCAGCAAAAAGTTCCTCGCATTGCTCTAGTTTCAAAAAATAGCACTAATGCCCAGTATGCTAATCATTCCGGAGATAATAAAAATGTTTATTTATCTTCAGTAATTTGGTACTGCGAAAATATTTATTATTCGAACTGGTTAATGTATTCCCAAGATTGCTTTGATTGCACTTATATTTATAAAAACACCCAAGTTTGTTATGAGCTAACCACTTCTAGAGATTGTTTTCATTGTCAATATTCAAATTTATTATTTGATTGTTCAGATTGCTTTTTTTCTTATGATTTGAGAGGCTGTAAAAATTGTTTTATGTGCCATAATCTTAGGCATAAAGAATATTGCATTAGTAATAAAGAGCATTCGAAAGAGGAGTATGAGAGAAAAATGAAAGAAATTGATTTAGGATCCCATAAACAAGTTGAAGGATTCAGAAAAAAATATGAAGACATGGTGAAGAAAAAAGCAATCCATAGAAACATAATAGAAAAATCTGAAAATTGTTCTGGAAACCATATTTTTCTTTCTAAAAATTGCCACAATGCTTTTGATATAAATCAAATGGAAAACTGTAAATACATTGTATCTTCTCTGGAAGCTAAAGATTGTTATGATGGATATCATTTTGGTTTTAATAGCGAACTTTTATATGAGATCCACGCTGTGACTAATGGATATAATTGTATGTTTACTCATTTTAGCTATGATAATCAACATTTACAATATTGTGATTCTTGCCATGATTCTCATGATCTTTTTGGCTGTGTCTGCATGAAAAAAAATCCTTATAGCATATTTAATAAAAAATATTCAGAAGCAGACTACAAAAAATTAAAAACAAAAATAATAGCCCACATGAGAAAAACAGGGGAGTATGGAGAATATTTCCCGCATAAACTTTCACCATTTGGCTATAATGAAACTGTTGGAGCTTTTTATATGCCTTTATCAAAATCAGAGGTTTTAGAAAAAAAATGGAATTGGGAAGATAATATTCCTGGAACTTTTAAGAATGAGACATTAAAAACAAAAGATATTTCTGATAACATTAAAAATATAAAAGATGACATACTAGAAGAAGTATTAGTATGTGAAAAATGCGAGAGAAATTATAAATTAATTAAAGAAGAACTAGAATTTTATAGAAAATATGATATTCCTGTACCCAGATGGTGCTCTGAATGCAGGTATTTACGGCGTATGAAACAAAGACAACCTCGAAAAGTTTGGCCAACAGCCTGTAATAAATGCAAAAAAGATATATTAGCCCCATATAGCCAAAATAGGGGTGAAAAAGTGTATTGTGAGGATTGTTATCGACAAGAAGTCTATTAGTTGTTATAATTTTATTAGTTAAAAAATAATTAAAAATAAAATTATGTGGAGGAAAAGTATTCTATTTTACGCTTTTATAAGCGTTTTTTTATGGTTGCCTTTATTTACTCAAGCTAGTGTATTTGAAGGCGACCAAGACGGTGCTTCTCGGACAAGTTTAGATTTAGAAGGATGTTATGTGCATAAAACAGTTGTAGATGACAATGGTACTGTTTGGGTAGGATGTAACTCACCTAATGGTATTTTTAACAGCACTGATGGTTCAACTTGGAATACCCCTCCAGAAGGATCTGATTTTGGAAATATTAATAGCGTGGCCGCCTCAGCAAACAGCATCTTTATTATCGGTGGTGTAGGTTCGTATCGTACTCAAGATGGAGGATCAACTTGGACAGAACTTACTGAAGTACAAGATGCAGGATTCACTATGCATTATGGCTTGGGAAATTTATATGTTGGCACTAGAGATGGTTTATTAAATATTAGTGATGATGAGGGTGATACTTTTTCAGAGGTTACTGTTGATGCTGACGTGACTTTAATTTCTTCAATTTCTACTGGTCCTACTGCCAGTAACGTAATGTATGTCTTGGGCACTACTTCTAGCGGTGATGATTCACTTTTTTATAGTAATGACAGGGGTTCTTCATGGACAGACACAGGCATTACTGTTAGCGGAGGTAATGGTGAGGTTTATGTAAAGCCAACGGATGCAAATTTTGTAGTTTTAAGAGGTAGCCCCGATATAACATATACTAGTACGGGTTATGGTGGAACTTGGAATACTTTAAGTTCAGACATGAATGCAGTTGCTTTTGCTGGTGACCGTATTTATGTTGGTGGAAAATACACAGACGACAATGGTAGTAATTGGAGTACTGTAGATGATACTGGAATTTCATCCAGAATAAAGGGAGATAAATATGTAGCTGTTGATCCAAATGATACTAACAATGTATATTTTGATACTATGACAGGTATTGCAAAAACCACTGATGGCGGCACTACGCTAATTGACATGAATTCCGGATTATATGGTGTAACTGTATATGACATTTCGCAATCTACAGATAAAAATACAGTTTGGCTTTCATGCTTTGGCGGACTAGCTAAAACTGAAAATTTTCAAGCCAGCACCCCAACTTGGGAATATCCAGTAATTGCTGACAATAGCATAGATTTTTCTTATGCAGTTTGGGTAGATCCAGATAATGCAGATAGTGTAGTAGCTGGCATGAATACTTTTTTACAATATTCTAGTGATGCTGGCACTACCTGGACTGATTCTGGTGCTAATATGTCGAATGGTACTGCAAACGATATTATTGAAGTGAATGGCACTTTATATGCAGCTTATGCTACGGACAGTGCAGGCGGCGGTGTATTAAGTAGTACTAACAATGGAACTAGTTGGACAGATACAGGGCTTAGTGATGCTCCAGGAAATGCTTTAACTGCTGATACTAGTGGAAATATTTATGCAGGTGTAGGTGATGAAAATGATAGCACGGCCGCTAAAAGAGGAATTTATAAATATAATGGTTCTAGCTGGACTCACCTTACTGGTGATATTGAAGGCATGTTAATTAATGATTTAGAAGAAATAGACGGTGATATTTTTGCTGCTGCTGGTGAAACTAGTTTTGGTGGTGTATTTAAATCAACTGACCAAGGCTCAAGCTGGACAGATGTAACCGCAAATGGTCTAGCTAGTGATGGCTGGTACCATGCTTTTGCCCATGAATCAGATGATCCAAATAATATTTATGTTTCAACCGCCCGACCAGCTGGAACAGGCAGCTTATATAAAAGTACAGACGGAGGAAATAATTGGTTTGAATATTACGTGGGTTTAAAAGATGAAACTATGAATTCACTTCTTTTTGATGGTTTAGTAACCGGAACCAATACTGGTATTTATGCCATGACTTCTAAAATTAAGGTAACCTTGAAACCTAAAAAGAAAAAAGTAGAAAAAAGTAGAAAAGTAAAACTTACTGTTCGAGTAAAAGATGCAACAACGGCAAAAAAATTGAGATATAAAAAGAAAAAAGTTAAATTATATAAAAAGCACAAAAAAAGCAAGCCATGGAAATTAGTTAAGAAAAAAAAGATTAATGGAAAGAAAAAAGTAGTATTTAATAGAAAAATAATGAAGAAAACTTTTTTTCAAATCAGATTTAGAGCCAATAATGAATCTTATGGGGATACTGTTTATAAATCTCCTAGAAAAAGAGTAAAAATTAAAAATTAGATAAAATAAAAATTAATTATTAAAAAAAAATATGAAAAAAATTACATTATTTTCTACATTGTTTTGTGTAATGTTATGCCTACCTTTTTTGGCAGGCGCAACAAACATTTTCACAGATGATTCAGATGAAGCAGATGTATCAGATCTAAACCTATCTGGATGTTATGTAGAACACGCCAACTATGACGCTAATGGACGGGCATTTATTGCCTGTAATTCTGCTGGCGGTATTTATTATTATGATTCAGCTGAAGCCAGTTGGGAAACTATTGGTGACGTAGGCGCCGGAGCATCTATTGCTTCTACATCAACTGCTACTTATTTTATTGGTGGGATCAAGGCTTTTAGGGTGTTAAATGACAGCACAACTCCGGTAGAACTAGAAAATATTCATGCTAGCAATCAGGTGGTTGCTAACGATGATTATGCTATTTTTAAATCTAGGGAAACTTATATTTCCAGATGTAATGACTCAGGTTGTACCAATATTACAGTTAATCCTAGCGTAACTGGTGTTGATTCTATTGCTATGGCAGCTGACGGCACAGTATATGTATTAGCCGATGATACTGTTTGGATTAGTACAGATAATGGTGCTACTTTTCCCAATAGCATAGCTGTTGATAATACATATGAAGCATTATTTGTTGATCCCGATGATTCTAATTATATTATTGCTGACCAAGGATCTAACTGTTATTACTCATCAACTGGTCCAAATAATATTACTACTGCCTTTTCTACAATGTGTAGCAACGGTCCAGAAGCAGTATTTGATCTAACAGATAGCCGAATTTTTTTAGGTACAAGTTACACAGATGATAATGGTGCAAATTGGACTCAATTGAACGCACCATCAGCAGAATATAGTATGAGAAATGAAGGTGACGTGGCCATCGACCCAACTGATCACAACAATTTATTAGCCGAGATACTGGGTGGTTTTGCCACAAGCTCAGACCGAGGGGCAACCTCTACTATAAATATGGAAGGTTTGTATGGAGTAACAGTAGATCGTATTTATAAATCAGGAGCAGAAGTTTGGTTAGCCACAGAAAGTGGGATAGCTCATACCACAAATTTCAATGACACTACTCCAACTTGGGATTTTCCTATTCTTGGTAGTCCAAGTTTTCCTGGTACCACAGCTATCTACGATTATGATGATGTGGTTTATGCTGGTTTGGGTGGAGGACTTTACACTTCTACAGATGACGGGGAAAATTGGACATGGCGGGAAACTGAATTTGGTGGTAGCATGGTCCATGATTTTGTAGAAAAAGATGGGACTATTTATGCCGCTAATAATGATGGCGTTCACACTAGTAGTGATGGTGGAGATACTTGGACCGATCTAGGCTTAACTGTGTCTCCAAGTGTCTTAGTCTTTTTTGATGATGATCTATATGCCGGAGGCGCTGACGGAGTCTATAAATATAACGGTTCTTCTTGGACAGAAGTTTATGGAGACGGCCAAATTTCTGGCATAGAAGCTACTGATGATGCAATTTATGCGGTTGGATTTGGTGCAACCGAAAGCAATGGCATAATAATGAAATCAGAGAATGGTTCAACCTGGACAGATGTCTTTGATGATGCAATTGATCCAAATGTTTCTTTTGATTCAGTCATTTTTGAAAATGATAATGTCGGTTATGTCGGATATTCACAAAATGCCGGTATTTCCGGGCTTATTAAAACTAGTAATGGTGGAACAAGTTGGAGTCCATTTTATAGCGGTCTAATAGATGAAGATTTTAAAGATTTATTATTTAATAATACCGAAGAAGTAGAAGCTTCAGCACTTGCTAGTGGTGGAAATACAGGTCTCGTTATAGGAACATCTACTAATGTTTATACTATTGCTTCTAATGCTAAACTTACTTTAAAAGCTAGTAAGAAAAAAGTAAAAAAGGGTAAAAAAGTGACATTAACTTCCAGACTAAAAGATGTTGCTACTAATAAGAAATTGAAGCAAAAAACCGTAAAGTTATATAAGAAACACAAAAAAACTGGAAAATTTAAATTAGTAAAAGCAAAGAAGACCGGTAATAAAGGAAAAGTTGTATTTAAAAGAAAGATTAATAAAAAAACTTTCTTTAAAGTAAGATGGAAGGTTGGCAAATCATTTAGAGATAGTTATGGTAATAAAACATTTAAATCACCAAGAAGGAGAGTCAAATTGAAATAATTGTGCATTGCAAAAATTGTAACCAACAATTTACTTTAAATCAAAAAGATAAATCATTTTATCAATCTTTAAATGTGCCTACGCCATCTTGGTGTTCAGACTGCCGAAATAAAAGACGTTTAAGTATTAGAAATGAAAGAACTTTTTATGAGCGTAAATGTGATAGCTGTAAAAAAGATTTGATTGCTTATTATCCAGAAAATAGCGAACAAGTAGTATATTGCCCAGATTGCTGGTACAGCGATAAGTGGAATTCTCTCGATTACGGTCATGATTTTGATTTTAACAAATCTTTTTTTAAGCAGTTTAAAGAATTATATAAACAAGTTCCCACTCTTTCATTGGATATAGTAAATTGTGAGAATAGTGAATATGTTTCATATTGTGGCGACGACCAGAGCTGTTATTTTGATATAGCAGGCGAAGCCAATGAGCGATGTCTTTATGGAAAATTTATTAAATATTGCAAAGACTGCACAGATAATAGTTTTATCTATAACTGCGAGCTTTGTTATGAATGTGTTAACTGCCATAAATGTTATGCCTGTACTTGGCTGGAAAGATGCTTAGACTGCGATCACTGTAATTATAGTTTTGATCTTCGGGGATGTTCACATTGTACATATTGCTATAATCTTCGAAATCAAAAATATTGTATTTTTAATAAAGAATATAGTAAAACAGAATACGAAAAAGAATTAGCAAAATTTGAAGGCGAGAATGGCCATTCTCGCCTTCAGGTGTATAATAAACAAATAAAATCCAAAGCCATAATAAAATATGCGTACATGACGCATTCTGAGAATTGTACTGGTGAGGATATTACAAATTCAAAAAATTGTGCCAATTGTTTTGATATTGTAAATTGTGAGAATTCTAAATGGCTCTGGGATGTACTCGATGCTAAAGATTGCTATGACCTAAATTTTTCTTTATATAAACCAGAAAAATCTCTAGAGCTAATTAGTACATTAAACATGGTTAATTCAAAATTCTGCAATGCCTCTCATTATTGCCGCGACATGGAATACTGTGACAAGTGTAATAATTCTCATGATTGTTTTGGATCAATTGGCATTTTAAAAGATGAGTTTATTATATTTAATAAAAAATATTCAGAATCAGATTATATAAAGTTAAAACAGAGAATAATAGAGTATATGAAAAAAACAGGGGAGTACGGAGAATTTTTTCCAACTGGTACATCTGGTTTTAAATATCACGAAACTGTAGCCTCAGAATATTATCCAGAAGATAATAATAAATTAAATAAAAAGTTTAAAATAATTAAACAGGAAAGAGAATTTTACAAAAAAATGAATTTACCAGAACCTGAAATTTCACCAGATAAAAGACATCTAAATCGTAATATCAGAGCTGGAGAACGCAAATTACACGAAAATAAGTGTAATAAATGTAATATTAAGTTATTAACAGCAAATAAAGGGAGCGTTTATTGTGAGGAATGTTACAATAATGAAATCTATTAGGCATAACCCGGGGGCACTATACCCCGGGTTTGCTGATTAGCCGAATATGCTATAATAAAGATAATTAAGAATTAACATAAAAATATGGGAGCAATAATAGGAAGCATAGTAGGGGTAGCAGTTTTTGGAGGGGTTAGTTTAATAGTATTGCTTGCCCTATTCATCCGCCAAATAGATCAGTATGAACGTGGTCTAATGTTTACTATGGGCAGGTATACTAAAACACATGGACCTGGTTGGAAGATAATTATTCCAATTTTTCAGAGACTTAATAAAGTAGATATCCGGGTAAAAGCAGTAGATGTTCCAGATCAAGATGCTATTACTCATGACAATGTTTCTGTCAGGGTAAATGCCGTAATTTATTATAAAGTTGAGAGTCCAGAAAAAGCAATTTTAGAAGTAGAAAATTTTTACTATGCAGTATCGCAGTTAGCCCAAACTACTATGAGAAACGTAGTAGGTGAAGTAAGTTTAGATGAATTATTAGCAAACAGAGACGACGTTGCTAAAAAGATTATGGAAATAGTTGATAAATCTTCTGATCCTTGGGGAATAGATGTAACTTCTGTAGAATTAAAACACATTGAGCTTCCAGAAAATTTGAAAAGAACCATGGCCAAACAAGCTGAAGCTGAAAGAGAAAAACGAGCAACTATTATTAATTCTCAAGGTGAGGTGTTAGCAGCTGAAAATTTGGCTAAAGCAGCAGCTACTATTGCTAAATCTCCTGGAGCTTTACATCTTAGAACATTAAATAGTATCAATGATATTTCATCAGATCAATCCAATACTGTTATTTTTGCTGTTCCAATGGAAGTACTAAGAGCTGTGGAAGGCATTTCCAATGTCATGAACATTACTAAAAGCGGGGACAAAAAAGTAAAACCAGATGCCTAAGTGTAAAAATTGTAATCAAGAGTTTTCCGTAATAAAAGCAGACTTAGAATTTTATAAAAATTTATCTGTTCCTTCCCCAACATTTTGTCCAGATTGTCGCTTTCAAAGAAGATTGTCTTGGCGTAATGAAAAAAAATTATATCCATCAAAATGTGCGTTTTGTAAAAAGGCCATGATTTCTTCTTTTCCGGCTGATACAAAGTATACAGTTTATTGCCAGGATTGCTGGTGGTCTGATAAATGGGACCCATTAGATTATGGTCGTGATTATGATTTTAATAAAACTTTTTTTGAAAATTTTAATTCCTTACAAGAAAAGGTACCATTTTTTAATCTGACTAATATCAGAGAAACTAATGAAAACTCTGATTATGTTAATTATGTTTCTCATGCTAAAGATTGTTATCTAGTATTTGCAGCTAATTGGCTTGAAAACATTATGTACTCCGATTATATCTGGCGTTCTAAAGATTGCATGGATTGTTCTTATTGCCGGGAGTGTGAACTTTGTTATTCTTGTCTTGATACAGATAATTCTTTTAACTCACAGTATTTACAGCAATGTAAAACTTGTGTTGATTGTATTCTGGGACATGGATTAAAAAATTGTAAAAATTGTTTTGGTTGCGCCAATTTAGTAAATGCTGAATTTTATTTTTTCAATGAAAAATTATCTAAAATAGAATACCAAGAAAAAATTAAAAATATCTTAAAAAACAAAGAAGAGTTTAATAAATATAGAGAAAAATTTTCTAAATTTATTCTAGATTTTCCACGCAAATTTGCCTATCAAATAAATTGTGAAGATTCAACCGGAGATGGAATAAAAAATTGTAAAAATTGTTCAGATATTTTTGAAGGAGAAGAGGGTGAAAATTTAAAATGGGTTATTAATTTTCCCGCAAAAACTAAAGATTGTTATGATATATCAGGCTGTGGGGAAATTGAAATGTCTTTAGAATGTAGTTGTGCCGGCCTTCCTGTATATATGCTTCGATATGGTCACGTAGTATTTAATTCTGAAAATATAACATGCTCCACCTTTATAGATGGAAGTAAAAATTTATTTGGCTGCACTGGTATTAGAAAAGGGGAATATTGTATCTTAAATAAACAATATTCTGAAAAAGATTATAATGAGCTAATTAAAAAGATTGAAGATCAAATGAAAAAAGATGGGGAGTGGGGAGAGTTTTTTCCAACCAGTATTTCCCCATTTTATTATAATGATACAGTAGCTCATGAAATGTTTCCTCTTAAAAAAGAAGTAGCTATAAAAAAAGGTTATAAATGGAGAGACTGGAAAAAGAAGATAGTTAGCCCAAAATTAAATAAATGCGAAAAATGTGGCCATAATTTTCAAATAATTAAACAAGAAGAAAAGTTCTATAAAAAGCAAAATATTTTTGTCCCGGAAAAATGTTATGAATGTCGACAAAAAGAAAGATTATCTATTAGAAACTCTAGAAAATTGTGGGATAGAAAATGTGATAAATGCAAAGCAGATATAAAAACAACTTATTCCCCAGACCAACCAGAAATCGTATATTGCGAAAAATGTTACAATTCTATGATATACTAAATATATGAAAAATAGAAAATTCTCTAATTTTTATTTAATAATATTTTTTGTATTATTTTTTTTAGTTTTTGCATCTAGTATTCAAGCAAAAACATATTATATTTCCCCAGATGGAAGTGATGACAATTCTGGTACCAAAGAAAGTCCTTGGGCTACCCCAGGCTATGCTTCTAGGCAATTAAATAAAGGAGACGATCTTATTATTTTAGGTGGCACATATTATTTAAATCAATATGATGACGATATTATTATGCCTTCATCTGGAAAGAAAAAGAATTGGACAATAATAAAAGGTGAAAAAGGAAATAGGCCTGTTTTAGCTGGGGGGGATAATTTAATGACTGCAATTGATATTTCCGGAAAGAAATATATTAAATTAAAAAATATAGAAATAACTAATAATAATGGTGAAAATTTTCGAGAAGGAATATCAGGAGCTGGCGAGCCAATGAATAATATAAAAATAGAAAATTTATATATTCATCACATTGATGAATTTGGTATTGATCTACAAGATATTAATCATTTATTAATAAAAAATACTAAAATAAAATATACTGGATTTGGAGCAATTGGCAGCCCAGCTGGCGAACATGGCGGTTGGAAAAATGTTACTATTCGTAATTCTAGGCTTTCTTATTCAGGTCACTACTACCAAGGTGAAAATAAAATAGGACCATATGATCGGCCTGATGGTTTTGGCATAGAAGACTCTGAGGGGCCAATTTATATTATAAAGACATATGCTAATCATAATAAAGGCGATGGTTTGGATTCTAAAGCCAAAAACACTTTTATTAATAAATGTATTGTAGCAAATAATTATGCTGATGGTGTTAAATTATGGCACGGGGATAGTGAAATTAGAAATACCTTAATTTATGGTCGAGGAGATGGCAACACTATTACTTCACCCTGGTCTCCCATTGTTATTGGATCAGATAATGCCAATGATATATTTAAAATTAAGAATGTGACTGTTGATGATGCTGTGGGAAATAATTATGTTATACATGTTCAATATGATGATCCCAATACCCCGATAACGCTTGTTATGAAAAATAATATTTTTAGTTCCAGAGGAGCAAATAATTCCCCGGTTTATATTGGCTCAGCAGTCAATGCCAAAATAAAGAATAACTTATTTTATTTGCCAAATAGTGATAGAATTTTAGATTATGGAAGTAATAGTTATACATCTAATCAAATAGATAATTTTGGAAAAAATAATATTTATGGAAATCCTCTTTTTAAACAAACTGCTTTTGGCTCTAAAGGAAATTATTACTTAAAGAAAAATAGTCCAGCTATTGATAAAGGTATGAGAAAAGGAGCGCCCAAACATGATATTAGAAGTAAGAAAAGACCAAAAGGTAAACAAGTTGACATTGGAGCCTATGAAAGAATTAAGTAAATAATATGCAAAAAATAATTCAAAAAGCAGCAAGAGAAGGCGGGAAAATATTATTAAAATATTTTCGAACCGATGGAATCAAAGACCTTCATAAAAAAGACAGTATTGTTACTAAAGCAGATTTAGAGTCAGAGAAAAAAATATTGTCAATAATCCAGAAAAATTTTCCAGATTATAATATTTTTTCTGAAGAGATTGGCCATATAGACCGGGGCTCAAAATATACCTGGGCCATAGACCCACTTGATGGCACCACAAACTTTACTAAAGGTAATCCTTTTTTTTCTATATCTATTGCCTTGCTACATGAAAAAGAGCCAATGTTTGGATTAGTCTATATTCCTTTTATGGATGAAATGTATATAGCCGAGAAAAACAAAGGAGCTTATTTAAATAATAAAAAAATAAGAGTTTCCAGAAAAAATGAACTAAAAGGAGCAGAGCTAGTAATGTGTGAGGGAAATTTAAAAACCTTAGCCAGACCAGCTAAAATATTTTCTAAATTGGGCCCCAAAGTAAAAGATATTAAAAAGCTCGGATCAGCTGCAGTGGAATGCGTTTATGTAGCTACAGGCCGCGCAGATGCCTATATTTCCACTCAAATCAACCCATATGACGTTGCTGCTGGTATTCTTCTAATAGAAGAAGCTGGAGGCATAGTATCAGATTTTAAGGGCGATAAATGGCCTATGGAAACTGCAGATTTTGTTGGATCTAATAAGAGATTATATATAGAATTAATTAAAAATACTAAGAATATATAGTGGACTCGGCGGGAGCCTCACCTGCTCCTGCCGAGGGCATATAATTGGTAGAAATAAATCGTTGACTATTATTTCTTTTTATTTTATTATTAATATCCAAAACACCCAAATAATTAATTATTAATTGTGGTGTTATTATGACTAAAAAAGATTTTACAAAAAAAGAACTAGAACAGCCAGTTACTCTTGGCTTATTATTGGAATTTACAGATCAGCATTTAATTCCAACACTAGACAATTTAATTAGTGAAAGAATTAAAGATCGGCCCACAAAAAAAGAAGTTGGAGATATGATTGATAAAAAAATAGCAAATCTTCCCACAAAAGACTATTTAGATGAAAAATTAGCTAAAGTAACCGCTGATATTTTTGAACGATTAGAAAGAAGAAATTGGTCTCCAGATAGAAAATATAAGAAAAAAGTTAATAAAGTTTTATCTAGAAATAAATTAATTACTTCTATTGAATTTAGAGAATTAGAAGCATTAGCAAAATAATGCGAAAATTTAAATGCACTAAGTGCAATAAAATATTTGAATCAGAGGGAGAAAAGCAAGAAAAGCAGAATCAAATTTATGGCAAAACTTGGGAGTGGCTTGCCAAGCATGAGTGTGGTGAAGAATCTCACGAATATATTCCTCCAAAAGTAAAATCTAAAAAGAAATCTAAAATGTCATCATCATGTGATGGTCAGTGTGGTACTTGTCCATATCAATAAATAAATAACACGGGGGCACTGCACCCCGTGTTATTTACGTATTTTGATAACCGCGAGTAGAGTGCCTCGCGGTTATTTAATGTAAAAATTCGATTTACATCAGGGTATATTTTTTTTGGCTAAAATTAGGTAAATTTGACGTTTTCCACAGGGCAATGTAAAATAGAAATTGATTAAAAAACTAATAACTAATATTATGAGTGCAAATCAAAAAACACCTGCAAAATCAGCTAAGCCTTTAAATCAAAAGCTTAGAAATGATCTTTCAAAATTAGGTTTTACCGAATCTGAAATCAAATTCTACGTAGCTGGCCTGGAATTAGGTTTAGGCACAATTCCACAAATTGCCGCCAGAGCCGGGCTTTCTCGCATGTCTGGCTATACGATTTTTAAAACTCTTAGACAAAAAGGTATGGCTGATATTGACGTTCGAAAGTACGGACAAAAAGTAAAAGTAGCCAAGCCAGCCAAACTTCTTTCTATGTATGAAGAACGAAGAAGAGGTTTGGATACTCTGGGAAAAAATTTACCAGCACTTGTGGGAGAGTTAAATATTATTTTTGCTTCAGTTCCAGAGGATTTAGAAATTCATTATTTCAGAGCTAAAGAAGCTATTACTAAAATATGGAATGAAGCCATGACAAATACTAAGAAAGGGGATGAGATTTTATGGATCAGTGCAGTTGATTATTTTGCCATATTAAATCCAAATTTCTATGAATTTTTTGAGGAAATGCAAAATGTGTTTGAAGAAAAAGGAATCAATATAAAAGTAGTATTTGAAAAAACAGCCCAAACTGCCCTAGATAAAAAAGACAAAGAGAAATTTTTTAAAGAGTCAAAAAATATGGGTTTAGGCCAAACCATGGATACAGTAATATTTGAAGATACAGTAGCTTTTATTTTTCCAGGAACAGAATTATTTGGTTTAGCTATCAAATCAGAAGAATTAGCCAATAACCAATCTCGAAGTTTTTACAAACTTTGGAACATGTAATTAATATTAAAATGGGTTCCCCATCTCCACGAAGTGGAGAGGGGGACAGGGGGTGAGGACTATGCAAAAACAACAATGCACAAATTGTAACAAAACTTTTACCATCACAGATGGCGATTTTGAATTTTACAAAAAAGTTAAAGTGCCTGTGCCAACATTTTGTGTTGATTGTCGGTGTCAAAGAAGACTAGTTTTAAGAAATGAG